>NZ_JBALLY010000020.1:130019-170495 GCF_036963045.1 Bacillus sp. JJ864
ATTTTGAGGTGGGAGTATTGCTGCCCGTTAATGCGGGATAAAAACCACTTTTTTCAGATGGGCGAGAGCGTCTGGCCATGCTTGGAGCGGTCAGGGCCCTTTTCTGCCACAGACAATGTTAAAACAAAGCGAGCAAGCAAGTAGCATATCACTTTTTGTTTTACATAACAGCAACTGGGATATTGAAGAATCAAAATGGATCTATATATTATTCATAGCGCAGCGCTTCGATTGGATCTAATTTCGCTGCTTTGTTTGCTGGAATTAATCCGAAAATAATGCCGAGCGTCATGGAGAATAGGACGCCGCCAAGCACAACTTCCCACGAAACAAGCGGTGGCCATTTCGCAAATGTAGACACGATATAAGCGCCTCCGTATCCAAGACCTATTCCGATCAAACCGCCAAGAAGTGTTAACATCACAGCCTCGATTAAGAATTGAAGCAATATTTTCCCGCGCGTTGCCCCAAGTGCCTTACGAACACCAATTTCGCGCGTACGCTCCGTAACAGATACGAGCATAATATTCATAACGCCGATGCCGCCAACGACAAGGGAAATACCTGCAATACCACCGATAATCATCGTCATAATACCCGTTACTTTTGAGACGCTTTCTTTCATTTTCTCAATATCGACAACTTCATACTTCCCTGGAATATCATTTGGTTTGCGGTCATTTAAAACGCCAGCAGCTTTTTTCCCGCCCGCTTCCATTTGATCAACATTTTTCACTTGTACTGCAATATTTTGAATTTCACTTCTTCCATATAGTGTTGGCCAAAGCGAAATCGGAATTAATATTTCCGACGGTCCCATGCCCATAAAGCTATTATCTGATTTATACACCCCGATAATTTGCAATGGCTGGCCTTTTACCTCGATAATTTTCCCAACAGGATTTTCTTTCGGGTAAAAAGTATCCTTTGCTTTCGTACTAATCATCACAACGTTATTACCCTGCTCAACATCTGATTCATGTAAAGAGCGGCCTTCAGTCAATTTGATTTTATTCACCGCAAAATATTCACTATCAAGTCCAATAATATTAGTCATGTCTTTTTTATCATTAATATCGAGTGGTTCCATGCCCGAATTCGTCGTAACAACGTGACTAATCTCTGGCAATTCTTTCAGTGCGAGAATATCTTCATCTTTTAATTCTGGACGTTGCCCGATCCCCATCGAATATGGATCATCGATATCCACTTGAAACTGAAGTGGAATCACATTATTACCTATACCTGCAAATTGAGACTTCAGCATTGCTTCCCCGCCTTGCCCTATCGCAACGACAGTAATAATCGAGCCAACACCGATAATAATCCCAAGCATCGTTAGTGCGGAGCGCAGCTTATGAGCTAGAATAGAAGAAAGAGCGATTTTAATACTATCTAGTAAACTCATACAGCACACCTTCTATCTTCTGTAATTTTCCCATCTCTGAGCACAATGCGGCGAGATGAATACGCTGCTACTTCCTCTTCATGCGTAACCATTACAATTGTTGTGCCTTCTTTGTTCAGCTGGGTGAAAATATTCATAACTTGCTCACCCGATTTCGTATCAAGCGCACCTGTTGGTTCATCGGCCATAATGAATGTTGGATCATTGGCAATTGCACGTGCAATTGCGACACGCTGCTTTTGTCCACCTGACAATTCATTTGGCAAGTGATGTACGCGATCTGCTAAGCCAACTTTTCCTAATGCCTCTAATGCCCGCTCGCGGCGATCTGCTTTCTTCATACCGCCGTAAATAAGCGGAAGCTCTACATTCTCCACCGCCGAAAGACGAGGCAGTAAATTAAAGTGTTGGAACACAAAACCGATGTATTCATTTCGAATGAGCGCCAATTTTGACTCATCTGCTGTTAAAATATTTACATCATTCAGCATATATTCACCTTCTGTTGGACGATCAAGACAACCAATAATATTCATAAGCGTTGATTTCCCCGATCCAGATGGTCCCATAATCGAAACAAATTCACCGTTATCAATCTTTAAGCTAATACCGTGTAAAATTGGTACAGCTAAACTTCCTTGATAATACGTTTTATGAATATTGCTTAAGGTAATCATTTTTTCTTCACTTCCATTCCGTCAAACACTTTATCGGAAGGATTTTTAACCACCTTTTGTCCTACTGTTACGCCTTCAACTACTTCAATCCAATCTCCATCACTTGAACCTTTCTTCACCATTTGCTTGCGAAGCTTTCCTTTCTCCTCTACATACACAAATGATTCCTCTTTTTCTGCTACAATACTTTTACTAGGAACAGCAACCATTTTCTTATTCTCTAAGTTTACTTGAATAGACACATGGTATCCTGGTGATAATCCATCTTGAGAATCTAATGATGCTTTATATGTGTAATAAGACATAGTTTGTCCTGCTTCTCCGCCTGCTGCAGCTTGTGTATTTACTTCCGCACTTGTCGGATATTCACTTACTTCTGTAATTTTCCCAGCCCATTTCTTCTTCGGCGCTGCCTTTGCCGTCACTGTAATCGTTTGATCTTTTTGGATTTGTGATTTTTGAAGTTCCGTTAATATACCTTGAATTTGGAATGCATCTTTAGAGGCAATTTGTAAAAATGCTTTCCCTTGACCACCCATTGCTGGCGTAGAACCTTGCGACGCATCTTTATCAAGCTTTTGCACAACACCGGCAAAATTACTGTAAACAGTAAGCTCTCCTCGTTTTTTCTTTAATTCTTCGATATGAAGATTCCCTTTTTCTTTTTCAAGATCAGATGTTTTTTGTTGCATTTCTAATTCATTTAATTGCGATTCTAACTGATCGATCATTTCTTTCGTCGCTCCGCTATCCTTCGCTTTCTTAATATCTTGTTTCAATGAATCTATTTTTTTCTTCCCTTGATCAAAACGCATAGAAGCCACTTTTTGTTCGATTTCTGCTTGCTTCACTTGTAAATTAATTTCTTCATTATCATAAGAGAACAGCTTGTCCCCTTTGTTCACTTCTTGTCCTTCTTTTACAGCAATATCTTTCACTTTTCCTTTAGTCGCATCTGCATAGAAACTCTCAATATTCCCTGGCTTCACTTGACCGGAAACGAGCTTTGTATTATTGAGCTGACGTTCTGTTACTTCCGTAAACTTCACATCACCTGCTGTGCTTCCTTTTTTCTTGCTCTGCATGATAAAAATATTTACAGCAGCAACGATAATAATAAGAGCAATCACTCCAATGATAATCCACTTTTTCTTTTTATTCGGAGTACGAACGGTATCTGGTAACATTGTCTCTCTCCTTTTGTTTAAATTGTCGATATAATTAAATTATACAAACTTTTCCAAAATATCTCAACAAACATAAGACATTTATTACATTTATATGACATAGTTTGGCATACATACTATAAATTGTATCAAATAATGTCATATTTTGTTACAAATATGCATATATGCATATTTTTCTTAAACAAACGTTTGATTAATATGGGAAACTTCAGAGAATTCTCCATCTCCGTACTTTTTTCTAAAATTTCCGATATATATTTCACTTCTGTACAGTTAGTCATTTATGAGAGTTTCATTCATTTTTTGAAGTCAGTTATTGGATTCGTGGAATAGTAAATAAACGTCAGCGGCTATATAAGGTGGACTTAATGGGAATTACAATGCCAGTCTTAAAATTTGCAAATGAAATATTGAAAATCTTAAATAGAGCGTTTTTCATCTTGTTCCTTATTTTCATTCCCTTTAAGATTTGGCTCATATAGTTCATTTAATAAGTGGTTGTATTCACTTCGTGTAATTTCTTTATTATACAATTGAATTAATAAATCTTTATGTTGTTTTGAAAAAGCTATTTTATCAAAAAACTTAGGATACATAGCATTACTCCCTCCATTTCCTATTAAATCTTATATTTTGCATTCTTCATGAGAAGTGAAAAAGCCCCTATCATAAGATAAGGACTTTTCTGCTGACGTGTCTATTCGACAAGCAATGCCCACAATTACCCCTATTTTAATACTATTCAAGCTATATCTTCTTATCATATAAGATTCTTCCTAATTGCAGGTAATCAAGAATAGCTTTTTCAGAAAATCTATATAGTCCTTCTTTTTCCTCCATTCGACCAATTAAACTTATTAATTGATCAAAGTATGATTCTTTTACTGAAGAAAGCTCCCACAGGTTATGGTATTCCCTCCCAGGACCCTTTTCATTGAGGACAGTTGTGCATTCTTTACACCATACCTCCAAGCTTTGAATTACCCTAGTATCAAACATTTCGTCTTTTTTAATCCTTACATTACCTTTCCAATCTTGAAGATGCTTTTTACACTGCAAACAAATTGGTGCATACATTTCTCTTTTCATAAAATCACCTCTATAATCATAATATAGCAATAAATAAATAATAATTATAAAAAATATATAATTTCACATAAATGTGCGATTGAGGCACATTTATGTTTAGATCATAGACTACATTTTATCGTAATTTCCTTTTAATTCATAACAAAAATCCTGCTCTTAAGTTATGTAGCCTAATTTAAGGTTACCTAGAACATACCCTTATTAAAAAGAAACAACTGCGTTTACTTGTGATTGTTGCTTTTTCTATATTAATACTCAAATGGTAAATCCGAAACCAGCTGTTCTTTTTCATTATCATTCATCACTACTACTCGATTATGATCCATCAAAAGACACACCCGCTAACATTCTAATGTTAATAAAAAGCCCAACAAAAAATTTTTTCATAAGCCATCCTCCGTGTCTGTTTCTTTCAAAATAGCATGAGGGACTATCCATATAAGCACCCTTCCTGCATACTAATAACTTGTTTTGGAAACAACTCTTGCTTTATATTCTTCTGGAGAACATCTTCTGGTAATTTTTGTGCTAGGAATATACACTTACTTACAAAATAAATCTTCTTTCATGAAAATTTGTCATTACTATTTTTCCTTTCCATGTTTTCACCTCGCATAATTTCCTAATTGATCAAACCCCCATCAAGTATACTGTCTATTTATGTTGAAAAAGTGAAAAGCAACCAATTTGTAGATAAATATGCAAAATTGCATATTTTAAATTCTATTGCTCATTATTCGCATAGAAAACAAAACCTTAGATTACAGTTTGTAAAGATGTACCTTCGCAAACTGTTACGCATTACCTACGAAACATAGAAGAAGCTTATCTAAAATGAACAAATGGAGAAATAGCTAAAATTCGATATAATATATAGGGTAATTAAAACTATATATATGCAAGTTAAAAAAACAACATAAAACCCCCTTTCTTTTAGAGGAGGACGAGAGCATCTGGCTGTGCATAGAAGCGGTCAGGGCCTTTTTCTGCCCCATGCGAGGTTTAAAACAAAGAGAGCGAGCATGTGCGGATTATGTGGTATTGCTATATAGCAACGATTTATATGTCGGAAAATTAAAATGGATTTATATGCAAAAATAAAAGAATGATCTGTATATGAACCTATTTGTTCAATACACAGATCATTTGTACAATGATTATAAAATAATATAATAGCAACAAATCCTACTTACATTACTGCTTTTAAAAGGTCTGCTACTAACGGAATTACTGCACCTAGAAATTTTAAAACTGCCATTGCGATTTCCATGAACATGCCCTCCTGTTTTCTGAATATTTAATATCTTATATTTTTATTATATTTTAAAATAACAATATTTACAACCTATTTCGATATGCAATATTTCATAAAACAAAACAGTTTATCAATAAGAAAATAAACTCATTCATATCCAAACATTTCAATACAAAAAAGCGAAAAATTATAGACATTTTTTGCTTTTTTGTTTTTTTACCACAATCCGTATATTATAATATAATGATAAATAAGAAAGATGTGGTGTATTAGAATGTTTCTAAAAAATAATAAAATTAGTACAAAACTAAATGTATTAATGATTACAGCTATTATTGCATGTATTCTCTTATCAATTATAGGATATAGGGGATTAATAAAGACAGGCACAGCTTCTAAAAGTATGTATGAAGACAGGTTACTTCCAGTTTACTGGATAGAGTCTGTAGAATCTAATTTCCATTATAATAATAAAAACCTTGTAGAACTTATCCTTTCAGCTGATGAAAATCGAAATAAACAAATATTAACTACAATGGACGGAATACGCAGCGAGAATAATCAACTACTAGAAAAGTATGCGGCTACTATCAATTCACAGGAAGAAAAACAATTATATGAAGATTTTCAAAAAAGTTACCAAGAGTTAAAAACCAAAATAGATAACACAAAAGACTTAGTGAAGAAGAATGAGCACGATGCCGCTTATGCTTATTATATGAACGAAATTGATTCGGCTACGAAAAAGTCAAGTGAGAGAATTAAAGATCTCATTAAGTATAATGTTGATAAGGCAAAACAATTACAAGAAAATAACGCTAACAGTGGGCAAAATACACTGCTAATGTTTATTATTATTTCGGTTATAGCGGTTGCATTTATTATATTTATTGGATATATCATTAAATCTGCTATCCAACGTCCAATTACTTTATTACAGCATGATATGAAAGAAGTTGCAGGCGGAAATTTAGTCATACGTACTTCTTATCAAGCAAATGATGAATTAGGAAGTATCGTTATTTCTTTTAATCATATGTTGGATAACTTACAACAACTAATGGAAAAAATAAAGGTAACGGCACAAGAGGTTACTACCTCAACTGATAGCATGTTGAAAAATACAAACCAAGCATCTCAAATCTCTAATGAAGCTATGCAAATAATTCATGAAGTGAACAAACAAATATTAGGACAAGTTACGAGTATTCAAGAAAGTTCAATCGCAATGAATGACGTAGCAGATGGGGTTCAAACAGTAGCTGAATCCGCAGCAACTGTTGCGGAAGTATCTGTTGCTACAACAAATCGTATAGATAGTGGAAGTAAAGTAATTAAGCAATCTATTACGCAAATGAATAGCGTGCACAAAACTGTTGAAGAAACATCTGCAGTGATTGAACGTCTTGTTATGCGTACACAAGAGATAGATAAAGCGTTAAATGCCATTACAAATATAGCGGACCAAACAAACTTGCTTGCCTTAAATGCTGCAATTGAAGCAGCACGCGCAGGGGACAATGGAAAAGGGTTTGCAGTTGTTGCAGCTGAAGTGCGAGACTTAGCTGAACAATCCAAGCAATCTGCAAATGAAATTAATGATTTAATTAAATCCATCCAGCAAGACACGAAAGATACCGTTCGAATTATGAAAAAAGGGCAAGAAGAAGCAAAACAAGGAAGCAACGCTGCTAATGAAGCAGACCAAGCATTTTCAACAATCATGACAGACGTTCATAAGATATCGCAGCAAATTCAAGAAGTCTCAGCTACAACAGAAGAAATGGCTGCTGGGACAGAAGAAATTAACGCTTCATTATCAGCAGTATCAGAAACTTCTACAAAAGTAGAAAACGATACGAATGTGACTGTACAAGCAATTCAAACACAGGCATCATCCATTACAGAAATAACAAATCAATCTATGCAAGTAAAGAAACAAATTGAGGAGTTAGAAGGACTGCTTGCGCAATTTAAAATTAAAGAATAACTTATACAAGTTAAAAAATTGACCTAAAAACCCCTTTTTTTAGGGGGGCGAGAGCATCTGGCCTTGCATAGAAGCGGTCAGGCCCTTTTCTTGCCACATGCGAGGTTTTAAACAAAAGGAGAAAGCAAGTGCGAGGCTTCTATAAAAGTGCCCACTCTGAGTCAGCAACATATCCATATACAGAAATCAAGAAGAAGATAATCCCCTATATACAATAGGGAGTTATCTTCTTTTTCTTTTTTAATAAACTCTTTCAATATCTTTAGCGAGTGCAGGTCATTTTTTCTTCTGCATAATAGCAATCTACGAGGGAGAATATAATTTAAACAAACGTTTGATTAAAAAAAGAGAACCTACCAATTGATAGATTCTCTTCTCCAAAATTATTAAGCCAGTTTCTTCTTAGACTCTTTTCTCTCATGACCAAATTGAACGATAAATAAGAATACAGTAGATAAAATACCGCCGGCTAATAATAGAATGAAACAGCCGTCCCAACCAGAGCGATCAACGATAACACCAATCGCTGCGTTTGCAACTAAGCTTCCTCCTAAATAACCGAACAGACCACACATACCAACTGTTGTACCTACTGCGAATTTTGGTACTAATTCCATTGCACTTAAACCAATTAAAAATTGTGGTACGTAAATTAAGCAACCAATAATCGAAACTGCCGCACTCACAACAAGTATATTCGATGCTTGCCAGTATACGAGCGTTCCGATAACAACACCAACCATACTAAACACACATAGTGGCATACGTTTTCCTTTGAATAACTTATCACTTAACAGACCTACGATTAATGAACTTGGAATTGCCATTGCTTCAAAAATTGAATATGCTGCATGCGCTTCTGTTTTTGTAAATCCTTTAACCGTTGTTAAATAAATTGGTACCCAGTTAATGACACCGAAACGAATTAAATATACAAATGCATTCGCAATACATAAATACCAAATAAATTTGTTTTTCACTACATATTTCATCAAAATTTCTTTTGGTGACATTTTGTTGGCATTGTCTGCCTTCTCAAGATCTTCATAATCATTGCGATATTCATCAATTGGTGGAAGACCGGCAGATTCTGGTGTATCCTTCGCATTCACCCACATAAGAATGGAAATAACCATTGCAATGATCGCCGGGAAGATAAACACGCCGGCTTGCCAATGACTTTCACCGAAAATACCAACACCAATTCCAACAAGCGGTGGTACAAGCATCGCACCAACATTATGTGAAATATTCCAAAGTCCTGTTTTCGTACCGCGCTCTTTCTTTGAAAACCACTTCGTCATTACAGTACTACAAGGAGGCGCTCCCATTCCTTGGAAAATATTATTGAACACTAATAATGTTAAAATCATGCCAAATGAAGATGCAAAACCAAAACAAATATTTATAATCCCTGACAAGAATAAACCAACCGCAATAAAACGCTGCGCATACGCTTTATCTGATAAATTTCCCATAAAGAACTTACTTAGTCCATACACAATCGCCACAACGGAACTTAATAAACCATATTCCGTTGTACTAAAACCATATTCTTTTATTAAGTACGTACTAGATAACGCAAAGTTACTACGAACTAAATAATACGCTGCATACCCAACTGAAATTCCCAGTAACACACGAAGACGTAGTAGGCTGTATACTTTGTCAATCATATTCGCTGGCAAACGCTCGATTGCTGGTGCAGGCTTAAGCCAATTAAACATATTATCTCTTCTCCTTTTTTCACTTTTGAGAGAGACGTTGTCTATTCCATAACTCGATCATTCCACTATCTGATACTGACCGATTCATTTTTCCAACCGGCTGACTTTGCACTTCTTGCTGTCGTTCTGTAAGCATCGTTGGTACGCCAAATGAAACCTTTTCTAAAATATGCCCCGCTTCTTCCGATAAACAATAATCAATAAATAAATCCGCTATAATGCCACTCGGTGCATGTTGTATTTTAGAAATCGCATTAACAGATAACCCTGTTTGCTTTGGTACCTTACTTACAATCGGAAAGCCTTGCTTTTGCAGCATACGCTGGTCTCCTAAGAAATTAATGCCGATGATCGCTTCGCCGCTCGCAACATATTCCGCAGGCATATAACCATTAACTGTTACTTTTGCAACTTGTTTGGCAAGCCCTAGCGCATAATTGTCTGCTTCTTCTTCTCCAAACGTATCCAGTAGTGATTGAAACAACGTATACGCTGTTCCTGATACATTCGGATCAGGCATAACGATCTTCCCCTCATAAGCAGGATGTAATAAATCTTTCCATTCTGACGGATACGAAAGTCCAAGCGGTTCTATTTCCTGTTTCCATCGCTCTTTATTAATAGCAATTGCCAGTTGTTCTACTTCATAGCCATACCAATAGCCATCCTGATCCTTTACGGCTTTTGAAATGTTATTAGCATGCTGACTTGTGACAGGAACCGAAATGTTCTTTCGCTTCATCGTTTGATGAGCATCGACTGTGCCCCCAATAATGACATCTGCTTTTGGATTATCAGCTTCCGCTTCTACCCTTCTTAACATCTCTTCTGTAGAAAGACGAATAAATTCATACGTACACCCGCGCGCCCTGCAAAAAGATGATAACAAGGCCTCACCAACCTCTTCACGGGCTGCTACATAAGCAACGAGATGACGGTCTTTTAAGATTGGAAGACCGCTCTTATCATATTTAATAGTGGCTGTATCTCGAGAGCAACTAGACATCGCTCCTCCAATTACTAGCAAAAAGAAGAAAAAGGCTATCTTTTTCATGAATAATTCTCCTTTACAAATAAAGCTGCTAGGGAGCCTTTCATATACATCACATTTCCATTATTATCGCCGAGATATTGGACAATAAAGTAATCACTATATACAGAAATCGTCAGAATATCCTCGCGTCTATTCTTAATTTGTTTTCCATTTTGATAGGCGGTTATGTAAGCAATTGGGTTTTTCTGTGCATACAACAAATTTTGAATTTCTGCATAATCCGTAATTTGTTTCGCTTGCCGGACCCTTGTGAGTATCGGATCCAAATCGGCAGCACGCACACCATCACCTTGCCGCACAACCACTTCCTTTGCATTCGCAAAGAAATCACTAATTCTCTCAGGCGTATAATATAAACTTAACAAATACGTTTGAAGCGCGGAGATCATTGGATCTGTACCAATCTTTCCGTACACATCTGCCTCATACTGAAACAAATCACCTACTGCGAACGTACGCTTATGTCCGTTCAAGTACGTTATTTCTCCAGTAAATACTTTCTCTCCGGCATCTGCATGATTCTTTTCCATCCGAATCCGATCAAAAAATGAGATAATCGCATGCAGACGAACTTCGTCTGTGACAACGACCTCTCCCCACTTTTCGTGCTTTACTCTTACTTCAGTAGGAACAGATTCATTTGCCCCTTTTAAAACGGCTTGCTTGTCATCTACAATTGTGACGCGGTTGTACAACTGTTCTTCAATGAAATAAAACAAAAGGACAAAACACATCATACAACAGACAAACAAGAGAACTTGAAATGATAGCCTTTTCATTTCTGCTTACCTCCAAGATAAAAAAACGTTGTTTCGAAAATACCGCATAAATGTTTCATAAATGTATCATTTAACCGCTTTCAAGTGTTTTATATCTTCCATATACCGCGGTAACAGCAATGTGATATACACCATCGTCCCCATATCCTCACTGCTTTCAATCCGCATGCTTCCTCCTTGCTTACTCATAATCTCCTTACAAATAAACAAACCGTATCCGTTCCCATAACTAGAAGATAACACCTTCCCATTAGAAGAACGATTCCATTCTACAAGTACCTCTTCATCCATTCCAATCCCATCATCATAAATGAGCAGCTTTGCTTCCTGTTCATTTATAACGGTACTTATCCTTAACTGGGAAGCATCACTATATTTAATCGTATTATCAAATACATTTAAGAAAATCTGCTTCGTCTTATCAAAATCAGCCACAACATATGTAGAATATAACTCATTCACAACCTCGATCTCATATTGCTGCAAGCGCGGCTTTACAATCGAAACGGCTTCATCCACAATTTGTTTTATATCCACAATCGTCGGTGAAACTTCAAACGTACTCGTTCCATACTTCGAAGATTGCAAGAGCTCCTCCACTAAAGAGAGTAAACGCTGACTCTCTATCGAAACATAATGAAGACTTTCTTTCACATCTCGTTCATCCTGCAATTTTGGAATTAAATCGACATAACCAATAATAGCAGTAAGTGGTGTTTTCAACTCATGCGTAATCCGGTCCAAGAAATCCTTCTGCTTCTCCTTCTCTTCCCGTAATTGCGTCATATGCAACTCAATTGCATCGGCCATCGCATTAAAAGAAGCTGACAACTGCGCAATTTCCACATACTCTGTTAACTCAATTTTGCTTTTATAATCACCATTGGCAAGACGCTTTGCCATTTGTCTCAATTGATCAATTGGCTTATGGAGAGACTTCGCCAAACGAATCGCAAAGAAAATACCCGCTGCCACTAAACAAATTGATGTTACAACAAATGTCCAGCTCACATTCATCAATACTTCCTTCTCATCACGCAATTCATCTACAAACCGGATGGCCCCGATCACTTCATTTCCGTAATAAACGGGACTCGAAAACAATAACAACGGAGCTGGGTTACCATTTTCAACAACATAGGCCTTCTTCCCTTGCAACGAACGCTCAATATCGACATTCCGATACAGCAGTGCTCCTTTTTGCGTATCCGCCACAACTTCTCCGTTCTTCCCGATCATCTGGACACGGACGTCCATCCGCTTTGCTAAATAAGAAGCAATTAATAACGAATTGGGCCCAAGCGTCTCCACTTCCGCTTCTTTCTCTAAATAATTCATCGTATATATTTGAGCTTCCACACTTAACTTCTCGAGCGAACTGGCCGCATTCCGGTACATACTCTTTTCCAGCGCAATATAAACCACCATATAAAGAAGAAACAAAATGGGAATCAATAACCCTACTATACCAAGCACCATATTTCGTTTTAACGACATCCAATCACCTTTAACAATCTAACTTATAGCCAACGCCATAAATTGTTTTAATACTCTCTCCGCTACCCCCAAGCTTCTTCCGCAGACGCTGCACCATAATATCAACTGCTCTCGTATTGCCGATATATTCAAAACCCCATACTTTCTCTAACAACTCATCCCTCATAAAAACACGCTGAGGATTCATTACAAACAACTGGCACAAATTAAACTCTCGGTACGTCAAATGAATTTCTTCCGCGTTCACATGCAGCTTTCGTTCCTTTGGACAAATCACAAACTCACCGGCCCGAATCACTTCATGATGAATCGTTTCCTTCTTCTGTACACGCCGCGTCATATTTTTCACACGCAACAGCAGCTCGGCATAATGAAAAGGCTTCGTCACATAATCATCAGCGCCGAGCTGCAAACCAAGCAACTTATCATTCATCTGACTCTTCGCCGTTAACATTAACACGGGAATATCACGATCCTTCTCCCGAAACAACCGAAGTAGTTCATAACCATCTATATCAGGAAGCATCACATCTAAAATCAACACATTCGGCTTCTCTTCCCATCTTTGCAGCGCCTCATTTCCATTTGCCGCCGTAAGTACTTCATAGCCTTCCATCTCTAACTGCATCCGAATTAAATTACAAATGCTCGCTTCATCATCAACTACAAGTATTTTCATAGAGTACCTCCTTTCGAGCTATCTATAAATTGAAAAACCGACATAAAAACCTCTTTCTTTTTAGGGTGGATGAGAGCATCTGGCCGTGCATAGAAGCGGTCAGGGCCTTTTCCTACCACATGCAAGGTTTAAAACAAAGGGAGCAAGCAAGTACAAGTCATGTTGTTTTCTCCATAGCAACGGCTTATATGTTAGAAAATTAAAATGGATATAGTAATGGAAATTAAAAAGACGACATAAAAACTCCCTTTCTTTTAAGGAGGAGACCGGAGCATCTGGCCTCGCATAGAAGCGGTCAGGGCCCTTTCCTGCCACATGCGAGGTTAAACAAAAGGAGAAAGCAAGTAGCAGTCATATTGTATTCTGCATAGCACGGGCTTATATGTGATTTATATAGTATAACAAACATTAAAAATGAAAATAGAGGGAATTATCGACTATATATTGACGACAATTCCCTCTATTACAATCACTAATCATTCTACTAAACTATCATTATTTTGCAACGAAATAATTCGTCACATACTGTGCCCAAATCTCATGACCTTTCGCGCTTGGGAAACCAAACTCATCTTGTAAATATGGTAAGATGCCCTTCGTCGTTGGATCTGGCCATACTTCCCAATGATTAATATATGTATAACCGTTTTGCTCAGCAAGCTGCTTCAAAGCAGCAATCGCTTTCGGATAATTCTTTGCATTGTACACTGGGTTTGGCGGTTGGATCATAATCACCGCATCCTTCGCCCCTGTTTGCAATGATTTTACAAACTTTTGCGTATTTGCTACAGAATTACCATTACCCGATTTACTATTATCTGTAACAAACGGCGGTTCAAATAAAATCACATCTGGCTTTGCATCTGCAATCTCTTTATCACGATTCTTCGCAATTAAATCATCTGTACTTTCATCTTTAAACTCTTTTACAGTAACATTCCAAAGCGATTCACCATACGCCTGCTTTAAATTAGCAGTCAACTTTGCTGGCCAAGCATCAGCCGCTGAAGCTTGATCCCCAACAATAACAAGATTCACAGCCTTCTTATCAGCTGCTGCTTTCTTCAACTTTTCCTTTACCGCATCAGGTAAATTCTTTGCATAAGCTTCATTAAAAGACACCTTTGTTTCCGGCTTTTTTTCTTCTGTCTTTGCACTTTGCTTTTGTGTACTTACTTCTTCCACTTTCGCCTCTTGCTTTGTTTCCCCCGCTTGCTGCGTTGCATTGGCAACTTTCTTATTCCAATACAACTTACCGCTCACAACAGAAGCAACAAATAACACCAAAACCAAAAGCACAAGTAATGCTTTTTTATTCATTCGTTCACCCCATCTGTTCATCTCATACTACATATATATTAGTATAAAAGCATGTAAAAATAAACCCAACTACTGTAAGAGTAGTTGGGTTTGTGGAAAATTATTTCTTAGGCAACTCAAGATGTTCTTTTAATTTATTAGATAAGTTTTGACGGTCCTGCTCTGGTACGAAATAGTACCAAATTTTATCTTGTATATGACCATCTCCAGGAATTTGAATATCCTCTTTATTTTGTAGGCAATCTTTGTAGTTCTTTTGCATATCAAACATTTGATCTTGCGTTAGATTTGTTTTCACATTCTTCTGAATCGCTTTTAATACATCACCATAGTTAGCAAGTGACGAGAAGTTAGCACCTTTTGAAATAACAGCCTCCATCACTTGACGTTGACGCATTTGACGACCAAAATCACCACGAGGATCTTGTTTGCGCATACGAGTATATGCTAAAGCTTCCTCACCTGTTAAATGAATATTTCCTTTAGCAAAATGGTGTGCATCCTGCGTAAACTCTAAATCATTATTTACATCTACACCGCCAACAGCGTCAACAATATCTTTAAAGCCTTCCATATTCACTTCAATATAGTAATTAATTGGCATATCTATAAATTTCTCTACTGTTGCAACAGACATATCCACGCCGCCGAATGCATAAGCATGGTTAATTTTATCTTTTTTACCTTTACCAACAATCTCTGTATACGTATCACGTGGAATACTTACTGTTTTCATTGATTTTGTTTTTGGGTTTAATGTAATAACCATTAAAGAATCCGAACGTCCTTTATCATCCCCGCGCTCATCTGCACCTAATAACAAAATAGAGACAGGTTGAGATTCTTTAACTTTAGCTTTTGCTTCTTCTGCGCCCTTACTATTATCTTTATCACGTTGCAATGGCTTATGTACTTCATTTAATGTATTAGAAACTGAAGAATATACATGATAAGCATAAGCTCCTGTTCCAATTATAAGTACACCTACAATCCCTAATATCCAAAATAGGATTTTCTTTTTCATCCCTTTAACCTTCTTTCTATTTGTGCACTAATTCTTTATGCTCATATCCGCTCAGGAACTGATTTCACTACAGCCAGGAAGAATCAATTACCTCTTCAATAGAAAATAACGCTTTTTACCTAAATGTCGGATAGGTTGTATTATTTCTTGATGATACTAATATAGATAAATCAGTTGAACTAGAATCATTATACGATATATTCATCTTTTTATCAGTCACAATATCGCATCCTTCTACTAATTTCAGGACTGAAAATATAACTTCATTCTCTATATTATACATTCCATTTGTCTTATAATGCTACAAGAGACTATATGTACACCTACACCATCACTAATAAGAAGGTAATTTCTAATGGTTCCCACTTCTATCGGTGCATATATCTTTTACCTAGTAATCTGTTCATGTTTATAACCATACTTATTATCGGACTGCCATCTCCACGAATCTGCGCACATTTCTTCAATTCCTCGTTTTGCTTTCCATCCCAATTCTCTTTCGGCTTTCAAAGGGTCTGCAAAGCATATTGCAACATCACCTGGTCTTCGCTCTATAACTTTATAAAGAATCTTTTTCCCTGACACTTTCTCGAATGCTTGTACCATCTCTAACACGCTATAACCATTTCCTGTCCCAAGATTATACGCTTCTACTCCTGTTGTCTGTAATACCTTTTTAAGAGCCTCCACATGTCCGTTAGCAAGATCAACAACATGAATATAATCACGTACGCCTGTACCATCTTTTGTTGGATAATCATTACCAAACACTTTTAATTCTGCTAACTTTCCAACTGCTACTTGTGTTACATATGGCATTAAATTGTTTGGAATTCCATTTGGATCTTCGCCAATACGACCACTTTCATGTGCACCAAATGGATTGAAGTAACGGAGCAATGCAACACTCCATTCAGGATCAGCCAAAGCTATGTCATGCATAATTTGTTCAATCATCAATTTTGTTTGACCATACGGATTTGTTGAGCTTAAAGGAAAATCTTCTGTAATTGGTGATATTTTAGGCACACCGTACACCGTTGCTGATGAGCTAAAAATCATCTTCTTCACATTATGTTTTTGCATTACATCACATAAGACCAATGTACTTGTAATGTTATTATGATAATACATAAGCGGAATAGCTACTGACTCTCCAACAGCTTTTAAACCAGCAAAATGAATTACTGCATCAATTATATTATCTTCAAAGATTGTGTTCATTGCCTTGTAATCTAGAAGATCCTCTTTATAAAATTTAAATTGTCTTCCTGTTATTTCTTTTACTCTGTTTAACGCTTCTACCGAACTATTAGAAAGGTTATCAACCACCACAATCTCATAACCACTATTTAATAATTCTACACATGTGTGGCTACCAATATATCCCGCCCCGCCGGTTACGAGTATTGCCATAATCAATCACTTCCCCTTCTTTATCATAATATATATTTCTTTATCTAACTAACAATTTGGAAAAAGAAAATATATTATTTCTCTCTCCGTTAAACTAATCGAGCGGGGGCTCTTCTGAATTCGCACACTTTCTCATTAAAAGTAAACTTTAAAATGTTTAAGTTCATTTGGAGACTAAAAAGGTGTCGTTTCATAATTAGTATCACTAGCTCTTTGTATATTGTTATTTCTATCAATTCTATATTTAAAATTTAATCCATGAGTTAATCCGAAAACAAAACAAAAAACAGTAAAATATGTAAACCATCCTTCGAATATAGGTTCAACCATAAATGTTAAAAACATAGCTGTATACAGACCTACAATCAGACCTTTTAACAATAACGGCTGATTAGACTTAATGAAATTATACAAAGCTGATAATCCCAAAAATGTTATTAGCAATAATAAAAAGAAGGACAAAATGCCAACGTCATACCCCACATCTAGCCACATATTGTGTGCATAATTTAAACTTAACGATGTTTTTCTTCCTCCGGTTGGATTTGTAAATAACCCCATAAACGCTTCCTTCCAAGATTCAAAACGAGGATCGTTTCTCATATCCATTTCATTAAAGCGAGAAAATAGGGGATATTGTAATAAAAAGTATTTAATGTCCATATTGTTATCATATAAAAATTTAATGAACATCACAGAAAGTATCCCAACAAACCATTTCACAACCCTTAGAAATGTTGTTTTTTTAACTAATAAACTGACGGCTATTAATGAAGCTAAAATCAATATAAAACCTGTTCTATTTGCTAAAATTATAATCCCATACAAGCTAATCAAAAAAGATAAAAAACATAAAAATTTTAGAGCTTTTCCATAACGTAACTCTTTAAAGCTCATAAAACAAATCGGAAGTATTACCAAACCAAATGACAAGTACGTATTAAATCCCGTAGCGCTAATAAGACTATCGTTCCAAAAATTTAAAACTACACGACCATTCAATGCCCTAGTTGCTGCTTCTATGCTACCATACGTGTTGATTGTTTTCATTAGACTTAAAACTGAAAATAACGCAAAAGAAAAGATTACACCAAAAATAGTATTATAAGTTAATTTTTTATTCCCTCCATCTTTTCTTGCCAAAAGTTCACCTAGCATAAATAAGCATACTGGATATAATAAATAAGAATAGAAATTGAAGCTTGAATATATATATCCATAACTATTCATTGTAAGGCTATAAATAGTAGAAAAAACAATGATTATACCCACAATAATAAAATATCTAACATTAAATCTATGAAATGCTAGATGCATCACTAAAAATGGTAGTAATAAAAAGGGTATAAACATTCCCTCTCCTCTAAAATTAAGGCAATATAGTACAAGGGCTAAAAAATATAAAACTTGATTTTTTTTACCTTCATGAACTCCAGAAATATCCAATAAAAACAACTCCTAAAATAAAACCTTTACTATTCTATAACAATTTATTTAATTCAAGAATGGCTTTTTGTAAATGTTTGTGGTGTTTTTATCCATATACAGAACCGCAAAGCTTTAAAACTGTAACATTACATTTATTGAAGATTTATTATAATGAGATCAACAATCTATATATAAGTGAGTAGCTTTTTCGTCTTCTTATTCTATATAAGTTAAACGGTTTATTTATAGTTCTTGCATAATTAAACTAATTTAAGCAACTTTTTTACTACTTAACCTGTATGTTGAAATTCCAAATTACTTATACATACTTCTTGACTTTTAATCTCTACTAAATAAATCTCTTGTATATACCTTATCCTCTACTTCACGTAAATCATCTGATAATCTATTAGCAACGATTACATCACTTACCCTCTTAAATTCTTCAAAGTCATTAATTACTCTAGAATTATAAAATGTCTCTTCATGAAGAGTTGGTTCGTATACAACAACTTCAATCCCTTTTGCTTTAATACGCTTCATAATCCCCTGAACAGCTGATTGTCTAAAATTATCTGAATCCATCTTCATTGTAAGTCTATATATACCCACAACTTTAGGATTCCTATTTATAATCATTTCTGCAATGTGATCTTTTCTCGTTCTATTTGCATCAACAATTGCTGTCATTATATTATTAGGAACATCCGCATAATTTGCTAATAGCTGTTTTGTATCTTTAGGCAAACAATAGCCACCGTATCCAAATGACGGGTTGTTATAGTGATTACCAATTCGCAAATCTAGGCCAACCCCATCAATAATTTGTTTTGTATCTAACCCTCTTACTTCTGCATATGAATCTAGTTCATTAAAAAAGGCCACTCTCATAGCTAGATATGTGTTAGCAAATAATTTAATTGCTTCTGCTTCAGTTGAATTTGTAAATAATACAGAAATATCTTCTTTAACAGCTCCTTGGACTAGCAAGTTAGCAAATATCATTGCTCTATCAGATTTTTCACCAACAATTATACGTGAAGGATATAAGTTATCGTATAAAGCTTTACCTTCTCTTAAAAACTCCGGTGAGAAAATAATATTATCTGTTTCGAACTTCTCTCTTACCTTCTCTGTATACCCTACCGGGACTGTTGATTTAATTATCATTATGGCTTCTGGATTAATAGATAAAACATTTGCAATCACAGCTTCGACAGTTCTTGTATTAAAATAATTCTTATCTGGGTCATAATTTGTTGGTGTTGCAATAATAACATACTCTGCATCCTTGAATGCCCTATAATTATCTGTAGTAGCAATTAGATTTAAATCTTTTGTTGCCAAGAATTCTTCAATCTCATTATCTATAATAGGTGATTTCCTATTATTAATCAGATTTACTTTTTCTTGAATAATATCAAGTGCTATTACTTCATTATGTTGGGCTAGTAAGACTGCATTAGATAAACCCACATAACCTGTTCCTGCTATTGTGATGTTCATTTCAATCACACCCTCAATAATTTTTTTATAAAACGTTTTGGTTTAACTAAATAGTATTCTAGACGGGTACCATAGTGATTCTGAAAATTCTTCAGTATATCCTTGTTTAAATCTGGATCATCAAAGGTACATTTCGGAAAAGTTTCATCAATTTCCACATCATAATGGGATGTAACCCTACTATGCGTTCCAGAACCATCTAATCCAATATTTTTTATTCGAGACTTAACCGGATATACAGTAAGCAAATCTTTCTTTGATTGTGTATAGCACCACCGAATTGCCCACGAGTCTATGATTCCCTCCATTTGGGAATCTAACATATTTGCCATGTCTCTCCCACCACGATTAAATTGATTTCTTAAGCGTCTATTCCCTTTAAACTCCGTGTAGTCTTTTACATCCCAATCCACTTGATTCCATCTATTCTTCCATGTTGCCCAGCCCCAACTGCAGCCTCTATAAGAATAATAAATTTCACTCTTATAATCTTTAGGAAATGCAATTGGTATATTATACCCACTAATTGACCAGACTTTCTCTAAGTCATTGTAGTAATTTAACGCATCATTCATATACGTTAAAAAATCAGGTGTTGTTACTAAATCATCTTCTAAAACGATTACTTTTCCATTTTCGTTAATAATTTCGCTAACTCCATCAATTACAGATTTAGCTAGCCCTTTATTTATCTTTGCTTTGTTAATCTTAAGTGATTTAAAATATTTTTTTTCCTCGATAGTATCAATATACTCTCGCACTGCTCTTACCTTTTCCAACGAGTTCTCATTCTTAGCTGCATCGGAAAAAATAAAGACAGTGGATTCCCTTGCTAGTTCATTTTTAGCCAAAGCTTCTATTGTTTTTATTGTATGTTCAGGTCGATTGTAAACAAAAATTATAACCGGAGCTAACATTAAACTGCCTCCATCATTTAAAATTTATAGCTTCTTCAAATTAAATAAATATTTTGGGGAAAATGCCCTTATGATCATGATGCTGGATATTCGTGTTTTTTTGAAGAGCGCTAGCGCAAAGACATTTGCAAAAATTTGGGCTATAAGAGTTGCAAATGCTGCCCCAAAGCCACCATAAGTAGGTATCAATAGATAATTTAAACCTACATTTATTACCAAACCTACTAAAGTATAAAATAACGTATACTTTTGCAGATTTTCAACTAATAGCCAGATTGACCTTGCCGATCCTAACGTTGCAAAAGTACCAGCCCATACGCTCACTGTAATTATATCTGCTGCATGGTTATATTCTTGCCCATATAAAATAGACACAATAAAATCTGAAAATAGAATGATAAACAATCCAAACACTATTCCAATCCATGCAACAATTGAATACAAAGTT
The DNA here is from genome assembly GCF_036963045.1 of Bacillus sp. JJ864. Classification (NCBI taxonomy): domain Bacteria; kingdom Bacillati; phylum Bacillota; class Bacilli; order Caryophanales; family Bacillaceae; genus Bacillus; species Bacillus sp. JJ864. Next base: position 151,421 of record NZ_JBALLY010000020.1, read on the forward strand.
TGCATAGCATTTATATACTTTTCATGGGTTTCTAACTTTTTCTTCATAATAATAGGCTGGAATGAGGTAATAACAGCTAAAGGTACAAAATACCACATATTCGCAATTTGGCTTGCAGCTGAGTACATACCTAATTCCTTTTTATTTGTCAACATGGAGCCCAGCATCACCTTGTCAACTTGCATATAAAGCGTTACCATAAGTCCAGAAAGAATTAAATACCAGCTTTGCGATAATATTTTTTTTGCATATTGGAATTTAAATTTCCATTTTGTATAAGACGTTCTATTTTTAAAATATGCAATCACTAGTGCTATTCCTACAATCAATGCATCAGACATATAAATGAGAGCTAGATGGAATAAACTTCCCTCCAAAAACACAAAAGCTACTTTGAGTAGAGCAGAAAAAACGTATGCACCCATACGAATCAATGAAGATATTTTCGATTTTTGATGTGCTTGTATCCAATATTCAATGACTTCTAATGATTTAATAATCATGGTAAATGACATAATCATTACAAGTAAATGAACAAGAGGTTCATTTGGTGCGAACAATCGAATAATTACACTGGTCAAAAAAGTTAAAAAAGTGCCACCTATTACTCGTAAGACTAAAGACGTATAGAGTATCGTTCCCTCTTCTTCTTCTTGATGTACAATCGATTTAATAGATAATGTTTCTAACCCTAGTGTCGATAAAGCCGTAAACAAGGTGACAAAAGCTAAGGCATAATTGTATAATCCATACCTTTCTGGCCCCAAATATCTAGCTACTAGTGCCATAACAAATACACCGATGACCATAGTAAAAACTTTATCCCCAACTAGCCAACTTGCATTACGCATAATTTTTGCAGCAACTTCATTACCTTTTATTCGTTCAAACGATAATGCAATAATATTTTTAACTTTCAATGTCTATACCTTCTTTTGCAAAATATCTTCATATATCTCTATTAGACGTTTTGTATTTTTTATAGAATCATGCGTTTTCAAAGCATGTCCTCTTCCATTTTCAGAAAATTTCAAAGCCAGTTCATCATTTTTAAATATTTCACACACATAATGAGCTAACATATAAGGAGCATCTGTTTGATATACAAAACCTTCCTCTTTATGTTTTAACATATCAGACACACCGCCAACATCTGAAGCAACACAAGGAACCCCTAATATCATTGCTTCCCCTAAAGAATTGGGACTATTTTCAATAGTTGATGGACAAACAAACGCATTCGACTGTAGGTATCTTTCACACATTTGTTTTTCACTTAATAGTCCAGTAAAAACAATTTTATCTTGAAGATTATATCTTTTAATCAACTCTTTGATATACATTCCATAAGATGAAATTTTCATCTTTTCCTTTAAAGTTTGGGATTTTGTTATATCAACGCCTCCAATATATAACTTTGTATTAGGAAACTTGTCTAATATCAAAGACATAGCTTCAATCATAAAATGAAGCCCTTTTATAGGATACGATCCTTGACTTAAAAAAATAGAATGCCTTTCTATTTTTTTTATGTCCCACTGATAGTTATAAAACTCTTCTCTTAATGTTTCATCACAATGATGATAAATTACATTGGAATTTATTTGAGTAGTACATGCTTTATCCCAAGTAGTTCTCCCAATAACGTTGTTTACCTTTCTTAATGATTCAATTTCAAATTCCCCACGTTTAATAAATTCTTTCTGTTGTTTTTTGATATTATCCCGTTTTAATAAGTCCCTAAAAGTATACCTATTTTGAACATTTACAGGTAGGGATAACATATAGTGTTTAGGAATAATAGACACTAAACCTTGGATGGATACAACAGTCTTAATATTTTTCTTTCTGCAGACATTTACCATCGAAAGCGTATGAGTAAATTCAGTACCAAAAATATGAACAATATCTGGCTTGCATTGTTCTACAATTAGCTCCAGGTATTGATTATTATTGATTTGATTCAAATCACTACTATTTACGGAAGGAAATGTATAATATTTCATTTCTTTTCCTTCCAATAACCTTACGTCATTAAATCTCTGATTGGGAAATGCAACAGATAGTGACACATCCTTGGTTAACGAAAGTGTTGCAGATGCATTCACTAGCCATCCCCCAAAAGGAAGTACTTCCTCATTTAGAAGTAAGCTGGCCTCTGGAAGAGGGATATTTGTAAGCCACAATATTTTCATGAACAAAACTCTCCTTAAACCTTCACTCTAAGTAACCATATAATTCTTACATATTAAATTTAAAAATATAATGATAAAAAAATGTATCCTATACTACCTAAAGAAATTTCACATAGATATGATAAATTCTCTATAAGCAAAACTTATTAATAAATAGAAGCACCGTTTCTAAAACCAAAGTATACTCCTTTGGCATTTTAAGCAATACTCAGATGAATTCAGAATAACCTTGCCCCGATATTTTTAAACTAAGTAAAAAAGACATTTAAGATACTAAGTCTCTTACCAATTTAAATAGGTTTTATTTCTAATAATATTAGCTACATCTTTATTTAGATATTGTTCTATTATGCATTATGGTGATAAGAAAATCTAAAACTTTTTTTGCCTGAATAGTACTATTCTTATTCTCCAAGATGAATATTCTAGCACTTTCAGTTAGCCTATTTATTTTTTCAGCTGGGCTTGATAATATCTCTTCAATTGCTCCTTTAATCGAATGAATATCACTACTATTTATTGAGTAAATATATTTATCATACTCTTCTGGTATACCTTTTAATCTCGTAGTTAAAAACGGCGTTCCTGAAACCATATATTCAAATGTTTTTGAAGGAAAAGAATACATAGTATATTCATCTTCTGGATTTCTTGCGTTAATTAATATTGCCGCCTTTTTTTCATATTCAAAAACTTCCGCTCTTGGTTTAAAGCCAAAGTATTTAACCCTCGTATCCTTTATAGATAGATGTTCTATATACTCTCTCATGTCTCCATCACCAAAAAGCCAAAGTTCAAGTTCATCATCTTCTATTTGTTCAAAGGCATCTAAAATATTTTTGATCCCATATTCAAAAGCTAAAGTCCCTGCATACATAATAGCTTTACTTTTTGGCACCTCAGACAAGTCTAGATCATTATTAAAAATACCTTCCATGACTATATACGGTCTATTCGACGAATTTACTCTTTCTTTCATTGGTTCAGTGAATAACACGTAACCATCGTAGTTATGTTCTATAAAGTTTACTAGTTTTATATAATAAGATAGAGATACTTTCTTAAGCCAGTGCATTTCCTTTTGTCTTTTTGAATTCATTATATCACTTGAAAGATCCGTAAAAATATTTACTCGTTTGATTCCGAGTAGCTTTGAAACTACATAAATACCAAGAGACAGCGGTGTATAGTTAAAGGGTGTTAAAATGATCTTCTCTTTATTCTTAAAATTTTTTATTCCCCATTTCAAAGTTAAAAACATACCTTGAAATAAAGAATATATTTCTTTAATGAGTGGTAAATTAATATTAGATAAATAACTCACCATATCTCTATCATTTAACTGTTTTCTTCTCTTATTGAACTTCAAGAACTTGCCCTTTGGATAATATTGCTCTTGATAGAGATAATATATTTCCATATCGACTTCCATTTCAGAAAGACCACTAACTAATGCTTTCTCAAAAGAATATTGTGCAACACGTGATGGCATTCCATTAGTACTGGATATAGATTTAAACCATTCATCATCACAAAGACTTCCAAAATATAAAATTTTCATTTTCTACACCTATGAAATTAATTTTTTTAATGACTTTTGATGTCATTCTTATATTTAAATCAATAATTGTTATGCTTATTATTCATTTGTTAAAATATCGATTAATTGTCTTGTGTTACTTCCTTTATCTTGAACTTCAAGCACCGTTTTATATTGCTCTTGTTTTTGAAGATATTGATGCATTAACAAACTCAACTCTTCTGGATTAAATACTTCAAAGAACTTCGCATTTTCATAACCTTCAAGTATCTCCTTTGCAAATGGTGTATCTGCTGCAATTATAATTCCTTTATGCATCCTTGCCTCAAGCATAGGCATACCAAAGGTTTCAATATAAGAAGGAAAAAGTAAGATTGATTTAGTATATAGCTCAAAAACTTCTTCTCTTGTCCTCGATCCTTCAAAACGAATGGGCAATTGCTCTTCTTGTATCTGCCTATACAAATCTATCGTATGCTGATCTTCGTTTCCATTCAATGTAAATATTATCTCATAATCTATATTCGTTAAATTTTTTAATTGTCGACACGCCTCTACAATAATTTTATGATTTTTATATACACTGTTACTAGCAGGGTAAAAGAAGGTTGATAGTGATTTTTCATTGGGTTCAAAATACTTTTTTATTGCTACGTTAATAGTTGGTGGTATAATTTCAATTTTATTATTCTGAATTTGAGCTTTTTGTATACAAGCTTTTTTCATCCATTGAGTTTGAACAATAACATGCTTTGCTTTCTTTATCGAATTAATTATATTGCGCCCTATTATATTTTGATATATCCAGAACAATTTATTCTCTTTAATTGAAAATTTATAATCCACAAATGGTAAAGGTTGATGCACATAAAGAACTTGATCACAATTTATACGTGGAATTGTAACATTTTGAAGTGAAAATACTTTATCTACTTTATATTTTTTCACCAGTCCTGGTGCTATAACTTGATCAAAATAAAAACGGTGGCCCCAACTTTTCTTGATCCAAGGAAATTGTAGTACTTTTATATTATCTGTTTCCTCTAATTTAGGTGTACTTAGTACAAAAAACCAATTAATACTTTTATCATTACTTTCAACTACTTCATTATAAAAGTCATTTAAGATAGATAATGCTCCTCCGCTTTCTGCCGGAACATCAAAAACCATAATGTTCATTACTTTTTTATTCCTTTCTCCAAACAATATTATTACTAATTTTAGAGAAGTTCTTAATAACTTTTACAAGTTTTAGCTACACATTCTCATCTTGATAATTGTTCGTTAAATAAAAATTCTTCATTACTCTCTCACATAGCTCTAATTAACTCTAGAACTCAAACAATGTTTTTTCTTTAATGATACGGTTTAAGGTATGAGCCCATGGGAGTACATACACAAACAAAAATCACCTAATCATAAAAAAGACAAATCCGCCAATTGGGTTTTGACCGAAAACTCTCAATCATCTATCCAAAAGAATGGTATTTGTCCTATGAACGGGATATCACTTAACCAAATAAAAAAAGAACCACAAACAGCATAAAGCACTTTTCATTTCTACCCAATTGATAATATTTTAAATTAAAAATGTTTATTTGAAGTTATAAAAATTTAATACTTTTACTTTCCCCAAACAACTCTATTAACATAATCTGTATATGACAAAATTATTCTAAGTACCTTATCTGATACATTTGGCATGCTATAATCTCCAACAAACCTTAATGTATCCTTTTCTTGCGTTTCTAAAATCTCTAATCCCTGTAATATTCGTTCTTCCCTTAAACCTACCATCATAACCGATGCTTCTTCCATTGCTTCTGGTCTTTCATGGGCTTGTCTAATATTCAAAGCCCTAAACCCAAGAATAGAAGACTCTTCGCTAATCGTTCCACTATCACTAAGAACAGCTTTAGACTTAATTTGAAGTTTTACATAATCATTAAATCCTAGAGGTTTCAATGTTTTTACTAATGGATTAAACTCTATTCCTTTAGCATCAATCATATTTTTTGTTCTAGGGTGTGTACTTACAATTACGGGCATATTATATTTTTCTGCAATCGCGTTTAAGCTATCTACTAAGTCTAGAAAATTAACTTCCGAATTAATATTTTCTTCTCTGTGAGCTGACACTACAAAATATTTTTCTTCTTCAAGCCCTAATCTTTCTAATACATTTGATTCCTCAATATCATTTTTTCTTGAGTTGAGAACTTCAAACATCGGACTTCCTGTTTTAATAACTCTATCTGCCGGGACCCCTTCTCTAAGGAGATATTCTCTTGCGATATCACTGTAAGTTAAATTAATATCAGCTGTATGGTCAACAATTTTTCTGTTCGTTTCTTCTGGCACCCTTTGATCAAAGCATCTATTTCCTGCTTCCATATGGAAAATTGGAATATGTCTTCTCTTCGCTGCAATAGCACATAAACAACTATTCGTATCTCCCAACACTAAAAGAGCATCTGGTTGTACTTCTTCCATAATAGGATCTATCTTAACTAAGATGTTACCAATAGTTTCTACCGCAGTTCCAGTAGCTGCGTTTAAAAAGTAATCCGGTTTTTTCAAATTAAAATCTTTAAAAAACACTTCATTTAATTCATAATCATAATTTTGGCCTGTATGAACAAGAACATGTTCTATTGCACTTGATTCTTCTAATTTATTAATTACAGCTGATAGTCTTATAATCTCTGGTCTAGTACCAACAACTGTCATGACTTTTAATTTTTTCATGAATCATACCTCCACAAAGTAAGTATCCGGTTTTTCTGGATCAAAACATTCATTTGCCCACATTACCGTTACAAGATCATTTTCGCCTACATTCACAATTGAGTGAGTATATCCGGTAGGTATATCTACAACCTGTAACTTTTCTCCACTTACTCTATATTCAATAATATCGTCTGAATCTATTTTTCTAAATCTAATCAAACCTTCACCACTAACTACTAAAAATTTTTCATTTTTAGTATGGTGCCAATGGTTTCCTTTTGTAATTCCTGACTTAGATACATTTATAGAAACTTGTCCTCTTTCAGATGTTCTAATAAACTCTGTAAAAGATCCTCTATGATCGCTATTCATTTTGAGATCATAAGAGAACGCATCTTCCGGCAGAAAGCTTAAATAAGTACTATAAAGCTTCTTAGTTAAAGCCGCTTCCATATTTGGAATACTTAAATTTGTTCTGCTTTCTTTAAAACTTTTTATAAGGCCAGCTAATTCTCCAAGTTTAATTGTATGTATCACTGGTACAACACAGTAATCATCTTGCATAGTCGGATTAAACTCTAAAGCTCTTAAAAACTCCTCCAGTACATCATCTATATAACAAAGATTAAGTTCTGCATCTGGATTGCTTATTTGGATGTCCAAACCCCTAGCTATATTGTGACAAAATGTAGCTACCACAGTATTATAATTAGGTTTGCTCCATTTACCAAATAGGTTTGAAAGTCTATATACATAAACTTTCACATCATTTTCTTTGTAATAATTGAATAATAACTCCTCCCCTGCCTTTTTACTTCTCCCGTAAGGATTATCCTTTTCTGCCTGAATGGATGAAGTAATAAGTACTGGAGCTTTATTATCATGTCTTTTTAATAACTCTAGTAATTGAGACGTAAATCCAGCATTGCCTTCCATAAATTCATTTTCATCCTCTGGTCTGTTTACACCAGCTAAATGAAAGACAAAATCACATTCTTTTGTATATTTATCAAGCAATGTAGGATCACTTTCTTTAGTAAACTCAAATATATTGTTATATCCTCTATTTCTAAGTTCTGCGACAAGATTTTTTCCCAGAAAACCTTTTGCACCTGTAACAAGAATATTCATTAGCTAGTACCATCCTTTAGTTCATTACGTGAATATTTTTATTCCATTCCTCAAGTTCTTTTTGAACATAATCTAATTCAAGTAACCTCTCTTTAATTTGTTCTATATCAAGGATCTGTGTATTATCTGAATTATATTCCTCTACGGTAGTAAGTTTTTGATCTCCCTCAGCAAAATACTTATCATAGTTAAGATCTCTTTGATCAGCAGGAACTCTAAAGAAACCGCCTAAATCTTCTGCAACTACGTATTCTTCTTTAGTAAGAAGAGTCTCGTAACGCTTTTCTCCGTGCCTTGTTCCGATTACTTTAATTTCATTATCTGCATTAAACAGTTCCTTTACAGCTTGGGCAAGGTCACCAATAGTACTTGCGGGTGATTTTTGAACCATAATATCTCCTGCCTCGGCATTTTGGAAAGCGAATACAACTAACTCAACCGCTTCTTCTAGGCTCATAAGAAATCTTGTCATATTAGGATCCGTTACTGTTAAAGGCTGCCCTGTTTTAATCTGTTCAATAAATAATGGGATAACTGATCCACGTGAAGCCATTACATTACCATATCTTGTACCACAAATAAGCGTTCTATCTGATGATACTGTTTTTGCTTTTGCTACAAAAACTTTTTCCATCATCGCTTTTGAAATTCCCATTGCGTTAATTGGATAAGCTGCTTTGTCCGTAGATAAACAAATTACCTTTTTAACACCATATTCGATAGCAGCAGTGAGTACATTGTCCGTTCCTAAAATATTAGTTTTCACAGCTTCTAGTGGAAAAAACTCACAAGATGGAACTTGTTTTAACGCAGCAGCATGAAAAATATAATCAACGCCGTGCATAGCATTTTTAACACTCGCCAGATCTCTTACATCGCCTAGATAAAACTTTAATTTATCATCTTTATAAAGCTTTCTCATATCATCTTGCTTCTTTTCATCACGTGAAAAAATACGGATTTCTTTTATATCAGTATCTAAGAATCTTTCCATAACTGCATTACCGAAAGAACCAGTACCGCCTGTTATTAATAAAGTTTTATCTTTAAACATGTACTTACCTCTTTTCATATTATTTAAAATGACTCATTATTATTTCATATGAGTGTTTCGCTGTATAGTTATCTTCTAAATAATTTCTAGCGTTTATCCCCATCTGTTTTCTTAATTCTATATTACATAATTGCTGTACCTTTTTAGTGAATTGTTCAACATCGCTACTCTCACACCAAAAACCAAAGTTTCCTTTTTCCATAACCTTCCCGATATCCGTGTTGACATCAGTTGCTGCTAAGACAGGCATTGAAGCCTGCATATATGAAAGAAGTCTTGATGGAAAATTTGGTATCGTAAATCGCTTATCAAGAAATATTAGCCCAACATCACATGAACTTGCTAAAATTTCATAATCATCTTTTGGTAATTGAGCAAATAACTGTGCATTGGTTAATTTTTCATTATCAAAAAAAGATTTAAGTTTAGTAAACTCTGTCCCTGATCCAGCTATAATAAAGTAAATCTGACCATTAGCTTTATTTGCTTTTAGACATTCAATCAAAAAGTCAATCCCCTGTGGTTTTCCCAGATTCCCTCCATAAATAAACACTGTTTTATCAAGTGGTATTTTATACTTACTCTTAACCTCTTTTGTCTTTCTCACATCTTTCTCTATTGTTAAAGGTTCTATACTGTTAGGACATACTTCAACAATATTTGGAGATATTTCAAGATTATGCTGTAACAAGAAATTTACATTAGCTTGTGACATGCATCCGATATAATCCGATATTTTATATAATCTTTTTTCCTTAGATTTAAAATATTTATATAACAGGCCTTTAATTCCTGTCTTCCTCATCATGCCAAGGTCTACTGCATTTTGTGGAAAAATATCCTTCAATAATAAGTACGTTGTTGCATTATCTCTTTTTTTCACATATTCAACTGCTTTTTGAAGCGTTATTGGCGGTGTTGAATAAATTACTAAATCAAATTTAACATCTGAAAAATAATTTTGGATACCCCTTAGAAATTTAGATTCTAAAGTAAGAGTTGAAATGCCTTTTTCAATCATATTCGTTTTTTGAATGTTACCAATTTGTAATTTTAATATTTTATAATTCCCCTTATCAATCAACCTTGTTGATTGTTGTTTCCTCTTTTCTGTTGGAGAAATAATATATACTTTATGGTTATTTTCCACAAATTCTCGCATCAAATCTGTGTATATACCCTGTTCATCCATTGTTGAAAAATCTAGAAGGGTTAAAAATAAGACATTCATACTCTATAAGCTCTCCTCGCCGGAACCCCCACATAAATCCCAGATTCAGTTATATCTTTAACAACAGCGGCACCTGCGCCAATTTTACAGTCACTAGTAATGTTAATATTGTTACTTACTACACTACCAATACCTAACCAAGTCCCCCGTCCAACTTTTACCGTGCCAGCTAAATGTACTCCCGGTGATACATGGGCATAATCTTCAATTACATTATCATGATCAATTGTCGAAGCAGTATTAATAATGCATCCTTTTCCTATTTTGGTACAACAATTAATCACAGCTCCGGCCATAACTACGGTTCCTGATGCCAACTCAACTTGTTCTCCAATGACAGCGCTTGGATGTATTAAGGTGGCTATGCTTGCATCTTCAGCTTCAAGTTTCTCCTGAATCTTCTCTCGTATAACGTTATTACCAATACCTACAAAAAAATCGTAATCCTCTATATGTTTGGAGGCGTCCGCTGATTTACCGATTACTTCTATTCCCATTGATAACTTGACATTTTCGTCATCATCTAAAAAAGCAATTCCCTGCCACTTATTCATTTTTAACGCGATATCAGCGACAACTTTCCCGTGACCACTAGCCCCTATTATGAGAAGTTTGTTCTTCATAGCTCTACTCTTCCTTCTTTACTTCCTCTAAATGGTTCCATAGTTGCCGCAGTTTCTGAGTTAATACCTTCTCTGACCAAAACCCTTTTAATAGTTAGAAGAATAATCTTCCAATCTTCAATGAAGCTTACATTGTCTATATACTCTACATCGAGATTAAATTTATCTTCCCAACTAATAGCATTTCTACCACTTACCTGGGCCAAGCCAGATAAGCCTGGTCTAACTTCATGTCGGCGTTTTTGATGCTCATTGTAAAGAGGCAAATACTGTACCAATAATGGCCTAGGACCTATAATTGACATATCACCTTTTAAAATATTAAAAAGTTCAGGAAGTTCATCAAGAGATGTAGCCCGTAAGAACCTTCCAAACTTCGTCAACCTAACACTATCTGGAAGTAGTTCTCCATTCTCATCTCTTTCATCCGTCATCGTCCTAAACTTATACATCATAAAAACCTTATCATTAAGACCAGGTCTTTTCTGCTTAAAAAGTACTGGGCCACCTAGCTTAACCCTTACAAAGATAGCAACTATCACAAAAACTGGACTGAGAATTATAATAGCAATCAATGATAGTATAAAATCCATCGGTCTTTTTACAAATCTTTTATAGATGCTACCTTTAGAACTTTTCATTATGCTAACCACAACCCTTTAATAATCTTCACAACTCTTGCCAAATCCTCATCTGTCATCTTCGTATCAGATGGTAAACATACACCATTCTCAAACAGTTTTTCCGATACGTCCGTACCAACAAAGTCATACTTTTCAAAGAACGGTTGCATATGCATTGGCTTCCAGATTGGTCTGGATTCAATGTTTTCTCTTTCAAGAGCTACCATAATATCAATCGGTCGAACCTTACCATTTAAATTCATTGAACTTAACCAATAATTCGGTTCATTCCATTTATTGCTAGGCATAAACTGAATGCCTTCAAGATTACCTAGTTCTCTCTTATAAAACTCAAAAATATATCTTTTTTTCTGAACTCTCTGATCTAAAACCTTAAGTTGCCCTCTACCGATTCCAGCAACCACATTACTCATACGATAATTGAATCCTAGTTCACTATGTTGATAGTGTCTTGCTTGATCTCTACTTTGAGTAGCCCAAAACCTTACCTTTGCGATACGCTCTTCATTATTAGAAACAAGCATACCGCCACCGGAAGTAGTGATGATTTTGTTTCCATTAAAAGAAAAGATGCCATAATCACCAAAAGCCCCAGTATGTTTCCCTTTATAGTAAGTACCTAATGATTCAGCAGCATCTTCTATTAAAGTAACATTATATTTTTTACATAGCTCAACGATTCTATCCATATCAGCTGAAAGACCATAAAGATGAACTACGATTACCGCCTTTACATTCGGATATTTCTCAAACGCTTCTTCCAACGCTTTAGGACACATATTCCAAGTTTCATAATCACTGTCTATAAAAACAGGAATGGCGTTTTGATAGATAATAGGGTTTGCTGTAGCCGAAAAAGTCAGCGTTTGGCAAAAAACTATATCCCCTTCTCCTACTCCTGCTGCTTTAAGAGCCATATGAATTGCAGCTGTGCCAGACGATAATGCCGCTGCAGCTTTAGAACCGACCTTCGTAGCCAACTCTTTTTCAAACCCATTCACATTTTCTCCAAGGGGTGCAATCCAATTCGTATCAAAGGCTTCCTTAACATATTGCATTTCATAACCCTCATCACTCATATGTGGCGATGAAAGAAATATTCTATTCTCCATTTTCAAGGCCTTCCTTCAAATTAGTTTTTAGTCGCAACTTTATTATTTGCAATCTCTAATAATCTTTCTCTTATAGTCTCTTTGTTCATTTCTTCAAAATCATCCATAAACTGTTGTAGGATACCCTGCTCCATTAAAACTGCCTTTCCTACATGAATCTTAGGAAATACCTGTTCTGGATGAACTTCGCCTTCATTTAATAATTCTTCATACATCTTTTCTCCCGGCCTCAAACCCGTAAACTCGATTCCAATTTCTTCAATAGAATAACCTGAAAGATTAATAAGGTTCTTTGCTAAATCAACAATCTTTACCGGTTCTCCCATATCAAGTACAAACAATTCTCCACCTTTAGCTAAAGTACCAGCTTGAATAACTAATCTTGAAGCCTCCGGTATTGTCATAAAATAACGAGTCATATCAGGATGTGTCACCGTTACAGGTCCACCTTTTTGAATTTGCTTCTTAAATAACGGTATTACACTTCCTCTACTTCCAAGTACATTCCCAAACCTAACAGCAACAAAGCGCGTACTACTAACTGCTGCCATGTGCTGTATAATCATTTCCGCAAAGCGTTTTGTTGCTCCCATGACATTCGGAGGGTTTACTGCTTTATCACTAGAAATCATGACAAACGTACTTACTTTAAACGTATCAGCGGCCTCTGCTACATTTTTAGTACCAAAAATATTATTTTTTACGGCCTCTTCAGGATTATGCTCCATTAAAGGCACATGCTTATGTGCAGCTGCATGATATACAATAAACGGACGATACTTATCCATAATAGCGAATATCTTATTTCGATCCTGAACATCTGCAATTTCTGTTACAATCTCAATTCGATTCTTGTAAATCTCTCTTAATTCCATTTCAATACCGTAAATGCTATTCTCACCATGTCCAAGTAAGACAATCTTTTCAGGACTATACTTCATAACTTGACGACAAATTTCAGACCCGATAGATCCCCCTGCACCCGTTACAAGAATTGTACGGCCAGTAATTGTTTCTGCTATTCCAGCATCATCTAATTTAACCGGCTCACGACCAAGTAGGTCCTCCACTTGTACATCACGAAATTCATTTACAGAGACTTTTCCATCTAAAATATCTTCTAGCATTGGCACAATTTGTGTTTTTGCTTTTGTTTTTGTACACTTTTCAAAAATTCCATTCACTTGTTTTCTATTTAAAGAAGGAATAGAAATAATAATGTGTGCAATTTTATATTTTTCTACTATTTCTTCAATATTCTTTGTTGAACCTACCACTGGTACATTATAAATTTCTAATCGCTGCTTATTTTTATCATCATCCACAAATGCAACTGGATGTAAGTCAGCCTCTTTATTTCGTTGTAGCTGTCTTACAACCATTGTTCCTGCTGCACCTGCACCAACAATAAGTGTTCGTGTTTGATTTGTATTTTGAGCAATATATGTATCCCGGAACAGACGCCAAACAAAGCGTGAACCACCAATTAACAATAGATGTAACATCCAAGCAATTGCTAAAATACGCACATAAATATCATGATTTATAATTTCTTGAACAATTGCAGTTACTAGAATAGAAAAGGTAACTGCTTTAAAAATTTGTTTTAATTCTCCAATACTCGCATACTCCCAAGCTTTGTTATATAACTTATAAATAGCTGCAAAAATATGATGGCTACAAAGTAACGTAATCGAGCTAATAATTAATGTGATAGGAATATTGCTTAATGCATCTGGATGTATAAACCAATAACTTAGATACACGGCAGTTAACACAATAAATGAATCTAAAAAAATTAACAATGATAGCCGTTTTGAATAACTCAATATACACGTTCCTTTCTTTATATATTACTTTTAAATTTTAGCTGTATCTCTTTATTTCAAAAGAGATACAGCTAAACTGTTCACTTCCCATATGTGATGCACATATTACTAGCTGCATCACATATCTTTCCTTCTATATGTGCACATTCTCTTTCTGTACCAACTCGTTCATATACTTCATCAATTCTTCTTTCAGTTCATCATGCTGAAGGGCCATTTCAATTGTCGTTTTAATAAAGCCAAATTTCTCCCCAACATCATAACGTGTTCCTTCAAAGTCGTAAGCAAACACTCGTTGAATCTCATTTAAACGTTGAATCGCATCTGTTAATTGAATTTCGCCACCTGCACCTGTTTGCTGATTTTCTAAGAACATGAAGATTTCTGGAGTTAACACGTAGCGACCCATAATCGCTAAGTTAGATGGCGCTGTTCCTTGTGCTGGTTTTTCTACAAATTTACGCACTTGATAACGGCGGCCATTTTGCAGCATTGGATCGATAATACCGTAGCAATGTGTTTCGTTGCCTGGTACCGTTTGAACGCCAATGACAGAAGCGCTCGTTGCTTCGCATTCATTTATTAACTGACGTAAGCACGGTGTTTCTGCTTGCACGATGTCGTCGCCAAGTAATACCGCAAATGGTTCGTTTCCGATAAATTTACGCGCACACCATACTGCGTGCCCTAACCCTTTCGGTTCTTTTTGACGTATGTAATGAATGTTAATCTTCGAAGATTCTTGTACTTTTTCTAAAATTTCATATTTACCTTTGGATAATAGATTTTCTTCCAGTTCAAAGGAGTGATCAAAATGATCTTCAATTGCACGCTTTCCTTTCCCGGTTACGATAATGATGTCTTCAATGCCAGATTCAATTGCTTCTTCGACGATGTATTGAATTGTTGGTTTGTCGACAATTGGTAACATTTCTTTTGGCATTGCTTTCGTTGCTGGCAAAAATCTTGTTCCCAGTCCTGCCGCTGGAATAATTGCTTTTTTCACTTGTCTCAAAATGAGTCCCCCTAACTTCATTTTACATCTCTTTACACCTTTTGTATCTATCTATAAGGATGTAGCAATAATAAAAACCCTAGCTACAGTGTCCTTATACACAACTCCATAGCTAGAGTTTTTATAAATTATATTGGGCATCTAACCCATCCTCACACCATGCTCCCGACGACAAGCGTCTAAGGTAGGTTGAAATATAATTTCTACCCACAGCACAACCGAGTGCCTCCGTTGATAATGGTCAGGAGACATCACCATTGTTTACCTTAAAAAATACCAAATATTTTTTTACGGCGAATTTGTTGTGGATCTTCTTTATAGATTGTTTTACCGCTTATCAGTAAATATGGATTTTCTTTGAAGTCCGTAAGCGTATTTGTGCCAAATTCATTTTCAATAACATCATAGCCAGCTTGTAAATGAAATGCCCTTGTCGTTGTGTTATGCGCGTCTGATGCGATCATATGCGTTAAGTTATGTTCAACAAGCTGCAGTGAGAACTTTTGAATCTTCTTACCGAAGTTCCCTAGCAAACTCCCAGCTGTTACTTGTGTTAACGCACCTTTATTTACGAGGTTATATAATTTATCTAGCCGCTCGATTAACTCGGCATTACGTTCGGGGTGAACAATAATGGGAATCATACCCTTTACTCGTAATTCGTATAACATTTGTTCAGCATAACGCGGTACATGATTGGATGGAAATTCGATTAGTATATATTTATTCGTTTCGTTTAATGTGAGAATTTTACCAGCTTCATAATCTGCTAATAAGTCCCCGTATAAACGAACTTCTTGACCCGGTAATACAGTTAGAGGAATATCATGTTCTTGGAGCGCTTCATTTAATTGTTTTACTTGATGAAGAATCTCTGCACGCTCATTTATATATTTACCGTTTTGATGATGCGGAGTTGCGACGATTGTATGAATACCTTCTGCCGCTGCTTTTTGTGCCATCGCGAGACTATCCGTTAACGTCCCGGCCCCATCATCGATACCAGGCAAAATATGACAATGTAAATCGATCATTGTCCTCACCCTCTCTTCTTATGTATTTTCAAGATGAAAGAGAAGTGCGCCTTGCGCACATCTCTTTAGTTTGCACCGTAGTAGTAATATAGGCTCTGTTCACGTTCACGATCGTTTAGAACAACACCTAACAATTTACCTTTTGCAGATTCTAATAATGTTTTTGCTTTTACTGCTGCTTCTTTTTCTGTTTGTTCACTACGTACAACAAGTACAGATGCATCGCATTGGCTCGCCATAATTTGTGCGTCCGTTACTGGTAAGATTGGCGGCAAGTCGAAGATTACTAGATCATATAAGCTGTAAGTTTGACCAAGCAGTTCCTTCATTGCCTTTGATCCAAGTAGTTCTGCAGGATTTGGCGGAATTGGGCCAGATGGGAGAAAATCTAATTTATCTACTGCTGTTTTTTGAATGCATTTTTCTAATCGTTCACCAGCTGTTAAGACATTTGTTAAACCAAAAATGTTGTCAATTTGAAACATTTGGTGCGTTGCTGGTTTTCGTAAGTCTGCATCGATAAGTAGTACACGCTTTCCTTGCTGAGCAAATACAACGGCAATATTTGATGTTGTCGTCGTTTTCCCTTCACTTGGATTTGCAGACGTCACCATTAAGGAATGGATTTTTCGATCTACCGAGGCAAATTCAATATTCGTACGAATGTTGCGATATTGCTCAGAGATTGGTGATTTTGGCTGATCGTATGCAATTAATTGACGGCGTTGACGATGATGTTTCTTTTTCTTAAATAAGCTTTTAAGAACCAATTGTTTGCCCCCTTACTTTCTTCGCTGACGCTGTTCGTGATTTGTTCCCTACTTCTTCTTCATCCATACGCGCAACGATACCGAGAACTGGTAATCCTAGTAATTTCTCTACATCTTCTTCTTTCTTTATAGTGTTGTCTAAATATTCTAGTAAGAATACTAGTCCAACAGATGCCATTAATCCTACAAGAAGCGCCAGCATAATATTCAGCATTGGCTGCGGCTTAATTGGAGCTTGATATTCTGCCACTTCTGCTTTTGATAAAATAGTTACGTTATCTACACTCATAATTTTGGCAACTTCAACTTTGAATATTTCTGCTGTTGCGTTGGCAATATCGCGGGCTACTTTTGGATCTTTATCTTGTGCCTTTACCGTTACAACTTGGGAATCTTTCTCATTTGCAACTTCAATCTTATTACTTAATTCTTGCGTTGTTATATTTAATCCTAACTTTTCCTTCACTTGATCTAAAATAACAGGGCTTTTAATAATGACCTTATATGTATTAGTCAATTGAATATTCGTCTGCACTTCACCAGCTTGAATCATTGCTCCTTCTTGCTTCTTTTGGTTAACAAGAATTTGCGTTGAAGATTGATAGATTGGTGTCATAAAGAAAAAGCTCACAATCGCACTAATGATCGCTGCTCCAAATGTAATAGTAAGAATCATTGCGAAGCGCTTTCGTAAAACTTGAAATAACTCTTTTAAACTAATCGTTTCTTCCATAAGCTCCCCCAGGTTTCATAATTTTACACAACAAAAAGTATAACATAACAAAATATAAGATTTTTATAAAAACGTAAGATTTTTATAAAAATCTATATGTTATTGTCTACTCACAGTACCTATATTCATTTTTTTAAAACCTAATTTAATATTACAAAATACCGCTAAATCTGACAATATCATCTCGTTAATTTACAATAAATGCCAAATAAATAATCGCGTATTTTTATACACCTAAAATATTTATATATATAAAAAACCTAGGAGTCAATGAATTTCACCTAGGTTTCTTATTTTTTTAATTAATAATACCCATATGTATGTTCGGATTGAGGCTTCGCATTAAGCACGACGCCGAGCAATGCTGTGTTTGTATGCTGTAACACATTTTTCGCTTTTAGCGCTTGCTCTTTTTCCGTCTTTCCGCTGCACAGTACAAGTATCGTACCTTGGCATTGATTGGCAACAACTTGAGCATCTGTAACAGCAAGAACAGGTGGTGTATCGAAAAGAATGAGATCATAGTGCTTCTCTGCTTCTTTCAATAATTCCCCCATCACTGCTGAGCTCAATAATTCTGCTGGATTCGGCGGGATAGGTCCACATGGTAACAAATGTACGTTTTCTATATTCGTTTTTGCAATGCACTCCTGCAACGTTCGCTGCCTCGATAATACATTTGTTAATCCAAAAACGCTATCAACTTGAAATAGCTGATGAAGCACTGGTTTTCGCAAGTCCGCGTCTACAAGCAAGATTTTTTCTCCTTGTTGTGCAAAAGCGACAGCAAGATTGGCAGTCGTCGTTGTTTTTCCTTCTCCAGGATTTGCCGATGTCACGACGAGAGAACGGATCTTTTGATCAATAGAAGCAAATTGTATGTTCGTTCGGATATTACGATATTGTTCAGCAAGAACCGATTGCGGCTGTTCATATGCAATGAGTTTCGGCTTCGATTGCAGACTTTTACGAAAAAACATAGACGACATCCTCCTCATATAAAGTGAAACCTTCATAAATGACCACTAACCAGCAGTACAGACGAGTTTTTAAAGGGAGTGAGATTATACGCTTTCTAGCGCAAGAAGTCGTAATCACCTAAAAAATACCACATGAAAAATCATACAGTATTTTACTTATATTGAAAATATTTTTTGAATATATTGTAAATTTTGAATATACAAATATCGTCAGTTTATTTAAATAAATGTAACTACTCAGCTATACCTTTAGAAATTTAGAAAAGGATATGATTCTAGTGAAGATGTGTCTCTCTATTACTTATAAATTCGTTTTTTGGCATATAGACTGCTGTCATGCAAACAGGGCAGGGGCCTGCACTTATTGTCTACTTTTGTTTTCAAACCTTGCACGTGGCAGGAAAAGGCCCTGACCGCTCCTATGCATGGCCAGATCATCTCGTCCCCCCCTAAA
>NZ_JBALLY010000021.1:0-63916 GCF_036963045.1 Bacillus sp. JJ864
TCAGTTTTCAAAGAACTTAAGAGCGGGTGAAGAGAATCGAACTCTCGACCAGAGCTTGGAAGGCTCTTGTTTTACCACTAAACTACACCCGCGTGGTCGGGAAGACAGGATTCGAACCTGCGACCCCCTGGTCCCAAACCAGGTGCTCTACCAAGCTGAGCCACTTCCCGTAAATAGCGCGCCCGAGAGGACTCGAACCCCTAACCTTTTGATCCGTAGTCAAACGCTCTATCCAATTGAGCTACGGGCGCTTAATATATGTTGTTTGTTTTTTGCGACTTTATTAATATACCATCATGGTGAGATTAATGCAAGTGCTTTTTTTATTTCTTTTTTTGGTGCGGCCGAGAGGACTTGAACCTCCACGGGGTTGCCCCCACTAGGCCCTCAACCTAGCGCGTCTGCCATTCCGCCACGACCGCGAAATTAAAATAAATGGTGAGCCATGAAGGACTCGAACCTTCGACCCTCTGATTAAAAGTCAGATGCTCTACCAACTGAGCTAATGGCTCTTAAATGGCTGGGCTAGCTGGATTCGAACCAGCGCATGACGGAGTCAAAGTCCGTTGCCTTACCGCTTGGCTATAGCCCATTAATTTAAGATAATGAAAAAAAAACAATTTTCCATCCCTCTAACAAAAAAACAACTTCCATCTGCCAGAAGTTTAAATGGCGGTCCCGACCGNNATGAGCCCGACGAGCTACCGGACTGCTCCACCCCGCGACGACAATACTTATAATTTTATATGGTGGAGGATGACGGGATCGAACCGCCGACCCCCTGCTTGTAAGGCAGGTGCTCTCCCAGCTGAGCTAATCCTCCGAAGTGGTGACCCGTACGGGATTCGAACCCGTGTTACCGCCGTGAAAGGGCGGTGTCTTAACCACTTGACCAACGGGCCAAAATTATGGCAGAGAAGAAGGGATTCGAACCCTCGCACCGCGTAAGCGATCTACTCCCTTAGCAGGGGAGCCCCTTGAGCCACTTGGGTACTTCTCTATACTATATGGCTCCGCAGGTAGGACTCGAACCTACGACCGATCGGTTAACAGCCGATAGCTCTACCACTGAGCTACTGCGGAATATTTAAGACAATTTATATCTTATAAAAATTCATTTTCTAAGTCAAGCGCTTCCTACAATATTCTGTAGTGGCGTGACATGTTTATACTATACTGGATTGTTTTTTTAGTGTCAAGGAGTTTTTAAACCTGCTTCAATTTACCTTTACACTTTCCGCATACATACCGAATCGTATTCACTTTACGCCTTCTTCCATATTGAAAATGACACGTTATACATTCATACACATATTGTTTTATCTCTACTTGTCTTCCTGCAATTCTTTTACAAAAACGCGGTGCATTTACCTGCTTTAATAATTCACGAAAATCTTTATCTCGATGTTGATACCCTTTCCCCATCAGATGCAAATGATAATGACACAACTCATGTTTAATTACTTCAATTAATTCCTTCTCCCCATACGCTACATAATAATGATAATTTAGTTCTATATTATGAGTACTTAATATATATCGCCCACCTGTCGTACGTAACCGTTTATTAAACATTGCCTTATGCAAAAAAGGTCTCGCAAAATATTTTATCGATACTTCCTCCACTAATCTCTGAATATCTACTTCATGCATCCTTATCTCCCCTACCCATTAAAATAAATCTACACGTCTCGTTTGTCTCATGCATACATTAAATAGTACATATACCCATCCTCATTCTTGCAAAAGGAGGGATTCATATGCCAGCATGGCTTCGTAAACAAATGCGGCGTGCTTATTATGAAAAAAACCGCTATCAAATCAAATTACTTAACGAATGCTGGTTTTTTTATAAAAAAAAGCAACATCCCTAATAAACAAAGGGAATGGATCACTATTCCACTCCCTTTTCATTCAACTATCAATAAATTTATCCATGGGCGTGGCACCCAATCGTTTATTTTTTCAACCTTCTAACGGTAACATGGATAAGGCAACGCGTCCTTTTTTCATATCAACCGCATCGACCCACACTTTTACAATTTGTCCAACAGACACAATATCTAATGGATGTTTTACAAACTGCTTACTCATTTTCGAAATATGAACTAGTCCATCTTGTTTTACACCGACATCAACAAAAGCACCAAAATCAACAACATTTCGAACTGTACCTTCCAATTCCATACCGCGTTTTAAATCTTCTAGTTTTAAGATACCTTTTTTAAGAAGCGGCTTTGGTAATTCATCACGCAGGTCTCGCTCCGGACGAATAAGGGCATCAACAATATCTCGCAGCGTAGGTTCGCCAATGTTTGTCTGCTCCGATAACGAAGAAATTTCTACTTCCTCTAAGCTTTTTTGCAAATGAAGTTGTCCAACATCTGTAATAGATAATCCTAAACTTTTCAATAACAATTCCACATTCTTATATTGCTCTGGATGAATGCTTGTTCGATCAAGCGGATTCTCACCTTCTAAAACTCGTAAAAATCCGATGCATTGTTCATATGTCTTTGCACCTAATCGCGGTATATCTTTCAGTTCAGCACGTTTCGTAAACTTCCCGCTCTCTTCACGTTTTTTTACAATGTTTTTCGCAACTGTTTTCGATAAACCAGAAACATATTGTAATAAGGAAACAGAAGCAGTATTTACGTTCACCCCAACTTGGTTTACAGCTGTTTCAACAACAAATGTCAATGATTCATTCAATCGTTTTTGTGATACATCATGTTGGTATTGTCCTACCCCAACAGACTTCGGATCAATCTTTACTAATTCTGCAAGCGGATCTTGCAAACGTCTCCCAATAGAAACTGCGCTTCTTTCTTCAACTTGCAAATTCGGGAACTCTTCTCTCGCTAATTCTGATGCGGAATACACACTCGCACCTGCTTCATTGACAATAATATAAAACACATCATGCACAGCCGCGTGTAGCACATCTACTACAAATTCTTCCGTTTCACGAGAAGCCGTACCATTGCCGATTGCAATTACTTCTACTTCATACTTTTCTAAAATTGAAATACATTTCTTTTTCGCTTCTTCATATTTCTTAACAGGCG
Source organism: Bacillus sp. JJ864 (assembly GCF_036963045.1). Lineage (NCBI taxonomy): Bacteria > Bacillati > Bacillota > Bacilli > Caryophanales > Bacillaceae > Bacillus > Bacillus sp. JJ864. The sequence continues at coordinate 3,072 of NZ_JBALLY010000021.1, forward strand.
GATGCGGATAGATGACATCGATATGAAGCACTTTCCCCGTATCATCTACAACTGACAGTTTACATCCTGTACGATAAGCCGGATCTACAGCCAATACTACTTTCCCCTTCATCGGCGGTTGTAACAATAAATTCCGTAAGTTCTCTGAAAAAATATGAATTGCTTGTTCTTCTGCTATCTCTGTTAGCTCTTTACGAATTTCCCTTTCAATAGACGGTTGAATTAAACGCTTATAACCATCTTCCGTTGCTTCTTGTACATAATTCGTACTTGGCGCGCATGAATTATGAATGACTTTTTTATGTAAAAATTGAAGAATGTCTTCAACCGGAGGAACAATTGTTATTTTTAAAATTTCTTCTTTTTCACCACGATTCATAGCCAATACACGGTGTGGAACAACCTTTTGCAGTGGTTCTTCATAGCTGTAATACATTTCATATACATTCTTTTCGTCTTTTTCTTCGTCTTTTACAACTGCTGAAATTGTCCCTTTTCTAAAGGTAGTATTGCGAATCCAACTACGATAAGACGCTTCATCAGATACATATTCTGCAATAATGTCTTTTGCTCCTTGTAATGCTTCTTCTGGCGACTGAACTTCTTTCTCCTCATTTACGAACACTTTTGCTTTTTCTAGCGCATCATCCTTCGCAAACGTTAATAGCCAATCTGCCAAAGGTTCTAATCCCTTTTCTTTCGCAATTGTCGCTTTTGTTCTTCGTTTTTCTTTATATGGACGATATAAATCCTCGACCTCTTGTAGTTTTGTTGCAGATGTAATGTTACGACGCAATTCTTCTGTAAGCTTTCCCTTTTCATGAATTAAACGCAACACTTCTTCTTTACGATTTTCAAGCTGAGTAATATATTGCCATCTTTCTAAAATCGAGCGAATTTGCACTTCGTCTAATGAGTTTGTCCATTCTTTTCGATAACGAGCAATAAAAGGGACTGTATTACCTTCCTCTGTTAACTCAATAACATGACGAACTTGCTTCTCTGAAAAATTCAATTCTTTCGCTAACATTTTCATTAACCCTTGACGGTTATCTACCATTTCCATTTGCAACAAAACCTCCTTCAATAATAAAAAAAGTTGCTCTTACAAGAGAGCAACTTCAACGTTGAACTAAAAATCTATCAGTCCTAAACTAATTTGCAGAGCTTCATCTACACGATTCATCATCAGATCGTCTAACTGAGTGATTTTGTCCGTTAAGCGCTGCTTATCGATTGTTCGAATCTGTTCGAGCAAGATAACCGAATCTCTCTCAAATCCATACTTTTTTGCATCGATTTCCACATGGGTGGGCAATTTTGCTTTCTGAATCTGCGCAGTAATGGCCGCCACAATTACAGTAGGACTAAAGCGATTCCCAATGTCATTTTGAATGACAAGAACCGGACGAACGCCTCCTTGCTCAGAACCAACAACTGGGGAAAGGTCTGCAAAATACACGTCGCCGCGTTTTACAATCAAAAGATTACCCCCCGCTAACTAAGCGTTCTACTGTATGAGCTGCTTCATACTCTGCTAAGAAAGCTTCAGATGCAATACCAAGATTGATTTTTCCCATTTCAATGTACCCACGTCTCATTGATTCATGCTGGTAGCGCTTCTTCGTTTTATGTTGGCGCAATAGCAATTGTGTTGCCTGGCAAATAAGTTCATGGCGATTCTTATTCTCTTGTTTTCCAATTCCGTCTAATTCTGTTACCACTTGTTTTGGCAACCGAACAACGATTTCAGTAGTTACACTTGATTCGGACACAAAAATACACCTCCACCGTCAACTACACACACATATATAACACCTATTGTAATAATACCATTGTATAGGGCCTGTTGCAAAGACTTCCTAATGTCTTGTTTTATGTTTTCCAACTTGGAAATAAAACATTCATTTCCCTGTACTTTTCTTTGTTATTCTTCTAAAGCGAGTTTCTCAAATTACCATCTAGTAAAAAACATTATTATAAACGTACATTTAAACCTCGGAAGCCCCTCTTATATATCATGCAAATAATTTACCACCTCTACAACTTTTCCATTTTTCATATATACGCGCGGAACACGAAACCCAATTGTTGTAATCACTTCATAATTAATTGTCCCTAAATACTCCGCAACCTCTGTAGCACTAATATACTGATTGTCTTGTCTTCCAATTATAGTGACCTTTGTCCCAGGCGATACTTCATATGGCATACGAAGCATTAGCATATCCATTGTAATTCTCCCCACAATTGGCACTCTTATACCATTTACAAGAATTTCAAACCCTTGCAACCTCCGTAACCAACCATCAGCATATCCAACAGGCAACGTAGCAATCCATTCTTCTTTTTCCGTTCGATAAGTGGCGCTATAACTAATCCCATCACCTTTTTCGCTATTTCTATCCACTCTTTTTGAAATGCAGTTAATGTAACGTCATTCTCCGCTGTCACATTAACATCTTCCGGACGTGAAGGACCTAATACTAAAATAGGAGATTTAATTCCAGCTCTTCTCAAAACCAAAGCTTCATCTAAAAAAGCAACAGCTAACCTCGTTGCCCCCGCCGCTAATGCCGTATTTGCAACCTGCACTGATCCATGATCATATGCATTTGCTTTCACAACAGCAAAAATCTCTACGTCTTTAGGGATAATAGACTTAATACGAGCTACATTCTCATAAATCGCATCTAAATTTACCCAGGCCCACGTATCACGATAAAATGGCGATTTTTCCATCTAGAAAAAACACTTCCTTTATACGATATGCAAAGCTTATTCTTTTATATTCACTTTTTTCTCACCTTTATTTCATCAGATTACATAAACATTTTTATCAATACATGAAAACGTGCTAAAAAACGTGGTGTCCACTGTAGTCACCACGTCTTAGTCGTTTACTTTACTTGTTTCTGAGTCACAGAACGCGCTACCATTAATAATTCTTCTTGTTTCAAATCTTTTGATACAAGCATATACTCCACTCCATTATGTGACCATGTAACAGAATCCTTTGTTAATGCCCCAATAGTGAAACCTAAATCAACAGGCTCCCCGCTTACACTTTGTGTCGCAATAGTTGGTGCCACTTTCGCCTTTTCTTGTATTAACGTAAAACTCTTCTTATTACCAGTGTACGTAAGAATACTACGTTTTCCGTTATCTGTATTAAACTCTTTCTCTTCTTTTAAAGTCATGCCTTGCGGTGTATCACTTGGATACAACACAGCAAATGGTTTTTCTTGTTGAGCTGTCGTTTGTATATCCACTTGTGCTCTAGACATATTTTGCTTCGTATCAAATGCACCTTTATCAAATTTCGCATCAAACTTTACCTTTGAAAAATCTACTTGCACAAGAACATTTTGATCGTTATCCATCAATTTCACTGAAACAGGCGATAAATCTTTTTTATTAAATGTAATTTGTTGCTTTGGCAACATATTTTGATGATGATAGTTTGTTTTTGTTTCAAACACATAATATTTGTCAGTTTTCTTAAACGAACGGTCCTTATCGTTCAAAATATCCCTGACAAGTGATTCATATAAATATGCTTGACTGCTATTTTGCGGCCAATCACTTTGGAAGCGAAAACTTTTATTTAAAGATGGAGTAAGAACAAACACACCTTCATCATTTCGTAAAATAATTTGACTTTGATCTTTCTTTGCGTTTTTTAAGTTCACTCGGTAATACGATGGTTTATTATACCAAACCTCAACATCATACACCTGTGGTTCATTCCCCGTTTTAATCGATAGTTTTGCTTCTGCTTGATAGCTTTTCATATCTTTTACTCTTTCATTCAAGTCTTGCACAACATCTTCTTTCTTCTTCTCCATGCAACCTGCTAACAGAAAAACGGTCAACAAACCCGCAATAAACAAAAATAGCCGCCTTTTCATACGTTCAGCCCCTTTGTCTCAATAAGTAAGTGGAAGAAAACATCTTCCTTAACGCTACTCAAATATATGAGACAAAGAGATGAAATATGCAGACTAGCTTGACGAGCTTTCTAAAACAACCTGCGCTACCGCAAACTCTCGGCTATGGCTAATCGAAAGATGGATCGTATGATTTGTATTGGCAAGTAAAATAGGTTTTCCTCTTTCATCATTCATAATTTCAATATGTAAAAAACTAACCTCTTTTCCAATTCCAGTACCAAGCGCTTTCGAATACGCTTCTTTCGCCGCAAAGCGCCCTGCAACAAATTCACTACGTCTTTTTCCTTTTAACGCGCATGCCACTTGGCGCTCGTTTTCCGTTAAAATACGCTCTATAAATTTCGGTTGCCCTTCTATCATCTTTTCAATTCTTTCAATTTCAATAATATCGATTCCAACTCCTACAATCATATCCTTCCGTTCCTTCCTTCTATTTTCTTTCTCACTTTCATATTGTAAGAATAACAGACAATACGCTAACAGCAAAAGGAGTGTAAATATGAATACTCCATTAAAATACTCATTCTCTTCTTCCCCACCGGTTACTACAGCACTACTTTTTATACAACTTGTTTTACTATCATTAGGGAAGCTCTCTATCGGAATCGCCTGTAACGAGTGTATAGCTGAAGGAGAATGGTGGCGACTCATTTCTTCATTATTTGTTCATACAACATTTTCTCATTTTCTATCCAATAGCATCTGCTTCTTTGCACTTGGATTTTCATTAGAAAAACAACTGCATAGCATTCGATTTTTATTTGTGTTTCTTACGTCTGGAATTACCGGAAATATCGCCTCTTACTTTTTCTTTCCGATCCACTATACCCATACAGGAGCTTCTGGTGCTATTTTCGGACTATTAGGAGTGCAGCTTTACCTATTCTATATGCAATTTCAGCCTACTAGAAGAAAAGAAATTCTTCTCTTTGTTATCATTTTATGTATTCTCCTTGCATTTACATTTCTCGATACAACAACAAATTCAATTAGCCACCTAGCCGGATTACTTACAGGAGCTTGTTTAGGACCATTATTCATAAAAAAAACAGATGGTGCATAAGCTTATCTCACCCAAAAGCTTGCACCATCTATTATTTCCACCCCACCTTATCAGTCATATCTCTCATCAACTGCAAGAGCGCTTCGTCTTTTTATTTTCCCTCTATCATACAGTGTATTTCCGGAACACTTCCTCTTATATATCGCAAAAAAGACAGCCTTTGAAAAAGACTGTCTCTCTTCTATAAGTTTAATTAGATTGTGGTTTACGGCCTGTATGCTTTCTTTCTCCGCTGCGCCCTTTAGGAGCTCCAGAACGACCTTCGCGTCCTTGACCTTCTCCTTTACGACCACCACGATTACGGTTGCCATCACGGTTACGGCCACCTTCACGATTACGATTGCCTTCGCGGTTACCATCACGATAACCACCTCTTCCGTTTCCACTTCCACTTCCGCTTCCGTTTCTCTTTCTAGAACGATCTTTTGAAACTACCGGCGGTTCTGATGTTAAAGAAACTGGCGTTGCGTCCGGCTCTTTTGTCATCATTTTTAAAGCAGCTGCTACAACCGCTACAGAATCATGCTCTTCTAATAACTCTTCCGCAATACGTTTGTAGTATGATAAGTTTTCACTTTCAATCGTACTTTGAAGTTTTTCAGCAATCAAACGTTGTTGTCCTTCTAAAGCTTCATCTAATGTTGGTGGAGTCATACGATCCATTTTACGTTTTGTTGTACGCTCAATATTCTTTAATTGCCCTGTTTCACGTGGTGTTACAAACAGCATCGCAAGACCTGTTTTACCTGCACGACCTGTACGACCAATACGGTGTACGTATGATTCAGGGTCTTGTGGGATATCAAAGTTATATACGTGTGTTACACCTGAAATATCAAGGCCACGTGCTGCTACATCTGTCGCAACAAGAACTTCGATTGAACCTTCTTTAAATTTACGTAATACAGAAAGACGCTTCGCTTGTGTTAAATCACCATGAATTCCTTCTGCTGCATAGCCACGTAAGTTTAATGCTTCTGATAATTCATCAACACGGCGCTTTGTACGACCGAATACGATTGCAAGCTCTGGAGATTGAATATCTAATAAACGTGTTAATACGTCAAATTTCTTTTTCTCTTGCACTTCTACATAGAACTGCTGAATGTTTGGCATAGTTACTTCTTTCGCTTTAACCTTAATATGTTTAGGTTCGCTCATAAAGCGTTCCGCAATGCGACGGATTGGGTCTGGCATTGTTGCTGAGAATAATAATGTTTGGTGTGTTTCAGGCACATCCGTTAAAATCGCTTCAATATCTTCAATGAAGCCCATATTTAACATTTCATCTGCTTCATCAAGAACAACTGTCTCTACGTTTTGCAGACGAAGTGTTTTACGTTTAATGTGATCTAAAATACGTCCTGGTGTACCCACAATAATGTGTGGACCTTTTTTCAACGCACGAATTTGACGGTTAATATCTTGACCGCCATAGATTGGTAAAATGCGCACACGCTTATGTTGACCAATTTTGTATAGCTCTTCACCTACTTGAATTGCTAATTCACGAGTTGGCGCGATAACGATACCTTGAACTGTATCTTGGCGTGTATTTACTTTTTCTAATAGTGGTAATCCAAATGCAGCTGTTTTCCCTGTACCCGTTTGAGCTTGACCAATGATGTCTACACCTTGTAAGGCTACTGGAATTGTTTCTGCCTGAATTGGTGTTGCCTCTTCAAACCCCATGCTTTCAACAGACTGTAATAAAGAATTGCTTAATCCTAACTCTCGAAATGTTGTCAATTTTACTTCTCCTTTTCTATCTAAAATAGCCCAGATTATTCCTTCTTCTCATATTCACAGGATATCCAAGTAAGGTTGGGCTAAGTCTTCTTCAGACAAAATGCGTTATCAGCGCAAGATCGCCTGACAATTATAATAAAACTAGCTTTTGAAAAATGAATGTAACAAGTATACGCACTTTAAACATCCAAACGTAAAGCTAGACAAAAGTAGTCCCGAGACAAATTTATCCCGCTATTCTTGGGCAGTAAAGCCCCAACTTCAAGCAATTATAACTTTTAAATGGCAGGAGTAATTATCCTAGCTATTCATTCAAAAAAGACATTTTCCGTGTTCGTGGAAAATGCCCTTTCCCTTATGTTCACATATATAAACGGGCCTACATTTATCACAAAAATACTCTACAACGTTATTACACCCTATCAATTATAAGTTTTGTATGTGTAAAAAGCAAACCCAACTCTCCCCATATTTTATATATGAACTTTTCCACCTTCATCCTAGATTTTGAATCCCTTCATTGTAAGGGGTTCCAGTAATCAATTAATAGAGTAAACCATATGCAAAGGCAACAAAGCCCCATTACTTTATCATCGTAATAATTTCCTCTAACTTCATGCCACGAGATGCTTTTACTAATACAACGTCTTTCACATCAATGACTTCTTTTAAATCTTTAACGAGTTCTTCTTTATTGTCATAAGCCTTTACTCGCTCATTAGGAAAATTAATTTTTGCGCCTTCTGCCATTTGTTCCCCGAGCGCACCGTACGTAAACACATATGCAATACGGGCTGGATCAATTAGTTTTCCAACTTCATAATGAAATTGCACTTCTTGGTCACCAAGCTCCAACATATCGCCAATAACGAGAATTTTTTTAGAAAATCCATTTAATTCATTCATTAAATGGAACGCTGCTTCCATCGCTGTCGGACTCGCGTTATATGCATCATTAATAATCGTTAACCCAGCATCCGTTTTTACAACTTCCATACGCATGCCTGTCATTTTCAAATTCACTAAACCTTGTTTCATTTCTTCCCACGTTACGCCAAAGAACTCAGCAACCGCCATTGATGCTAATGCGTTATATACATTATGTTTCCCAAGAACGGGTAAATAAAATACTACATCCTGCGCTTGATTCATTTTAAATTGTGTACCTGTTGCTTCCAATTTTACAGAAACTGGGTAGTAATCATTTGCTCTTGCATCACCGAATGTAATTGTCTTTGCTGATAAATTCATGCCTGGTACACGTGTAGTTAACAATGGCTCATCTCCGTTATAAACAAATACACCATTATCTTGTAAGCCTGTCACAATTTCTAATTTTGCTTCGGCAATTCCATCACGAGAGCCCAAATCCATTAAATGTGCTTCTCCAATATTTGTGATAATCGCTGCATCAGGACGAGCAAGCTTTGACAAAAATTCAATTTCACCACGGCTCGACATACCCATTTCTAATACAGCTATTTCTGTATCTTCTTCTAAATTTAAAATGGTCAACGGAAGTCCGATATGGTTATTGAAATTCCCTTCTGTTTTTTGTACTTTAAATTTTGTTCCAAGTAAGCTTGTCACAATATCTTTCGTTGATGTTTTTCCGTTACTTCCTGTTACACCAACTACTTTCACATTTAACTGATCACGATAGTTTTTCGCTAATGTCTGCAATGCTTGTAATGTGTCTTCTACAAAAATAACTGGTACATTTTCTGGCGGGTTGGCCACCCCTTTTTTCCATAGCGTTGCAACAGCACCATTTTCGATCGCTTTCCTCACAAAAGTATGACCATCAAAACGTTCTCCTTGAATTGGAACATATAAATTTCCTTGTTCAATCTTTCTTGTATCAATGGAAACACCTTTTATCGCTACATCATGCCACTGCTCTGCTAAACTAGTTCCACATACCATTCGCTCAACTTGCTTCGCTGTTCGTTGTATCATATAAAAACACTCCTTACAAGGAAGAAACACTATTCATTTGAATAGTGCTTCTCCTTTCTTGTTAGATTGTATATTTAATTTTTTGTTTTTCTTCATGACGTTCAATCGCTAAGCGCACTAATTCTTGAATAAGCTCTGGATACGCCAATCCTGTATTTTCCCATAACAGCGGGAACATACTAAACGGCGTGAATCCTGGCATTGTATTTACTTCATTAATAAATACATCACCATCTTTCGTTAAGAAGAAATCTGCTCGCGTTAATCCCGCACCGTCTAAAGATTGGAATGCACGAATCGCATACTCTTGAATCTTCTCATATTCCGCTTCCGGAATTTCAGCAGGAATAACCATCGCTGTATCGCCATCAATGTATTTTGATTTATAATCATAGAATTCTTTTTTAGCTACGATTTCACCTACAACCGAACATTTCGGTTCATCATTTCCTAATACACCAATTTCCACTTCACGACCAACAATATTCTCTTCTACGATGATTTTACGATCGAATTGGAACGCTTCTTCAAATGCACTCTCTAACTCAGCACGATTTTTACATTTATTAATTCCAACGCTCGAACCAAGATTTGCTGGTTTCACGAAACATGGATAACCTAATGTTTCTTCCACTTTTTCATACGCTTCTGTGCGATTTTTCTCCCAAACACTGCGAATGAACGAAACATATTTTGCTTGCGGTAAGCCCGCTTCCGCAAAAATATTTTTCATAACAACTTTATCCATACCAGCAGCCGATGCTAATACACCGTTCCCTACATATGGAATATTCATAAGTTCTAACAAACCTTGTACGGTTCCATCTTCACCATTTGGCCCATGTAATAACGGGAAAATTACATCGATGGCATTCTCTTTATCAGAAGCTGACATCGGGATAATCTCTGAACTTAATGATAAAGGAGAAATTGCGTTCTCTTCTCCGTTCAGTTGCAACGCTTGAACGCTGTTTACTTCACCTTCAATACGCTCACCGCGAACCCATTGTCCTTGTTCAGTAATATAAATTGGATGAACCTCAAATTTTTCTTGATCTAACGCTTTACTAACAGCAAGAGCCGTTTGTAAAGAAACTTGATGCTCCGCTGATTTTCCACCATATAATAAACCTAATTTAATTTTCATAATGAAATCACCCTAATCGTTTGTTTTCATTTTTCTATTGTAGCACTTTTTACGAAAATAGATAGTTCCTATTTTCGTACAAGGTGAAACTGTCCACAAATAGTAAGGTAGCCGCGTCGACATAACAATTTTTCTAGTTATATACCTAATAATATGAGAAAAAGCATCTATTTGTGTATGATGAAAACCTTATCCCGCTATTCGCGGGCAGTAATACCCCCACCTCAAAATTAGGCGAAAGCATTGTCCAGCTCTAGCAGCTAGAATCTCCGGCCGTTTCCGCTTTTCTAAAGAAGTTAAGTGGGAGCTAAACTGCTGGCATGTGCCCGATTGGTGAGGGCTAATAATCAGTGGGGGATGAAGCCCCCCACTGATTAAAGTTTCACTTTATGACGTTTGCTTTACCATGTTGTCTTTTTGTCTTTGCTCTACAAGTCGATCTAATGATATGTAAATAAGTCCTGCTATCACACATCCGATTCCTAAAATCGTAAATAAAACGTGACCTAACAAACGATCAAGTAAAAAGCCTCCAAGTAGCGGACCAAACGCACTACCTGTAATCCATTGTAAGCTAGCCGCTCCCATATACGTACCTCGCAGGTGCTCTGGTGCTAAATTTGCCACAAACGTCATTTGGACAGGAGACATAACCATTTCTCCCAATGTATAAATCGCATATACAATTAATAGCGTAACAAGAACTACAGTAGCATTTGTTCCCATTCCGCCAAACCATTTCGGAAGCCATCCGATGGCAAGAAGACCGATTCCAAATAACCAAGCACCATATAGCATCGTTTTTCCTACCGGTTTATCTGTCGCCCATTTCGAAATTTGAAATTGAAACAAAACCACCAAAAGCCCATTCATAGCCATTAAATAAGGATATGGATTATTCGTTCCAAATATCCCTTTCAGTTCATTATCAAAATGAAGAGGAAGCATACCCTCTGTTTGCGAAAATCCCATCGAAATAACAATTCCAGCTAACAAATAAATAAGTAAAATTTTATCTTGCAACACAACTTTCCATACAGATTGTTTCGTCTCCCCTTCCTTATTCATTTGTGTTATTGCACCTTTTGGCAGTGTCTCTTGAATAAGTAGTAAAACTAGTAATGCATAAAATAGCATAGAAGATGACGCAATCATAAAAATAACCGTTTTAGAAAGCAATGCAACTGAAGCACCTAGAATCGGCCCAATTGCCGCTCCGATATTATGCCCCATTCGCAGCAAACCGTATGCTTCTGTTCGCTTTTCAGGTTCTGTTACATCAGCTACCATCGCAGAAGCTGCTGGATGGAACAACGAATTACTAAGTCCTAAAAAAACGGATAGAATAGCATATGGTATAAACCCATCTATAAATAAGAACCCCAGCATTAAAATCGCATTGCTAGCCATTGAAAATATCATAATTGGCTTTCTTCCATAAATATCGGCAATTCGGCCACCTATAAGAGAACCAAAACTTGCCGCAATTGGAGACAGTGCCATAATAATTCCCACTTGTAGCAGTGAATCTACTTTATCTTTTAAATATAATGCAAAAAATGGCATTAACATCATCATTGCAATTCCATTTAACGTTTCTCCAATAAATCGAATCCAAACATTACGATCCATCTGCTTTAATTCTTGCCATGTTTTCTTCATGTTCTCCCCCCTTTTCCCTCACTACTTTTGACCAGTAAGCACCCGAAACTTCACTTTATTGACCAATTTTCATCTTATATCATTTTTAGAAAAATGTAAATTTTCAAAAATAAAAAGCCGTTCTTTTTCTACGAACGGCTTTCAACTTTATAGATTCACGGTTTTTTTACTATCTGCTTCTTTGTGTAACGCACTATTCTTTCTGCTATATAAGAAATAGACCGCTATTCCAATTACCATCCAAACCCCAAAGCTTTTCCATGTAATTGCCGGTAATTGAAGCATTAAATATACACAGAAGATTACAGCTAATGCTGGTAAAAACGGTACAAGCGGCGCTTTAAATGCACGAGGTAAATCCGGATGTGTTTTGCGCATTATAATAACCGCAACTGCTACAAGTGCAAACGCAGATAGAGTTCCGATATTGACAAGGTGAGCTAACACACTTAAGTCAACAAGTCCTGAAATAAGCGCTGCTACAATACCTGTTATCCACGTATTTAAAAACGGTGTTTTAAACTTCGGATGTACTTTCGCAAAACGGTTCGGTAATAAACCGTCACGACTCATTGCATACGACACTCGGACTTGACCATACATCATAACTAACATAACAGTTGTAATCCCTGTAATAGCACCTACTGAAATAACGCCTGCTAAACCATCTTGTCCAATAAATTGAAGTGCAAATGCTACTGGATCTGATATATTTAATTGTCCATACGGTACAATACCTGTCAAAATAAGCGAAACAGCAATGTACAAAACGGTACAAATTAATAACGATGCTATAATACCAATTGGTAAATCACGCTGCGGACGTTTTACTTCTTCCGCCGCTGTTGAAACAGCATCAAAACCAATAAAAGCAAAGAATACTGTCGCTGCACCTACCATTACGCCATCAAAACCAAACGGCATAAATGGTGTCCAGTTTTCTGGTTTTACATACTTAAACCCAGCAAAGATGAACAATAGTACAACGGTTAATTTAATAAATACCATAATATTATTCACGCGGGCACTTTCACGAACACCTCGTGATAAAAGAATCGTCATAATTAAAATAATACAAACAGCTGGTAAATCAATAATTCCACCTTTTCCTGCCCCAGGAGCAGAAGCTAAAATCGTTGGAATTTGAATTCCAAACCCCTTTAATAAGGACTGAAAGTAAGCGGACCATCCATTAGCAACAGCTGATGTTGCTAATAAGTACTCAAGCATTAAATCCCATCCAATTAAAAAGGCAAACACTTCTCCCATCGTTGCGTATGTATACGTATACACACTACCAGATACCGGTACGCTAGAAGCAAATTCTGCATAACAAAAGGCAGCAAAGGCACAAGCTAGCGCGGCTAATGCAAAAGATAAAATAATAGCAGGTCCAGAATGTTTCGCAGCAACTACCCCAGTCAAGACGAAAATACCTGTCCCAACAATTGCCCCTACCCCTAACATCGTTAAATCTAAGGCTCCTAATGTTCGATCTAATTTCTTCTGACTTCCCTCTTGCAACAATTGTGCAATCGGCTTTTTTTGAAAGATTTGCTTCATACTCAGCACCTCAGTATTTATAATTTTCTGAAATTTTAATATTTACATTCATTTTACTTATTTCACCTTTTTTCGTCAATAACTTAATGGGAAATTTGTCCTTCCACCACTATTTTGAATAATCCAAAGTAGTGCAGTTCGTTATTGTATTACTAATTAAAGCAAAATGAAAATCATAATAATGGTTTATATTTCTATATTTTTATATCATTTTACAAATATTTTTGGTATTTTATATAAGTCGATTCCTTTATGAGCACAAGCACACCCTTCAAATGAGTGTGCTTGTTGTTCTTTACATCTTATACGGTATATGTGCCTTGTTCTAGCCAGCTATACATGTATCGCTCATCTTCCATATCATGCGCATCTTTTATAACGCGTAATGGTCGGAATGTATCAATCATAACCGCTAGTTCGATTGTTTCTTTTTTACCAAGACTAGCTTCTGTTTTCCCAGGGTGCGGTCCATGTGGAATACCGCTTGGATGAAGCGTAATAGACCCTTCCTCTACACCTTTTCTGCTCATAAAATTACCTTCCACATAATAGAGCACCTCATCACTATTCACATTGCTATGATAATACGGTGCCGGTATTGCTTCTGGATGATAATCATATAGACGCGGAACAAATGAGCAAACAACAAAGTTATGTCCCTCAAATGTTTGATGTACTGGCGGCGGCTGATGAATGCGTCCTGTAATTGGCTCAAAATCCTCAATATTAAATACCCATGGATATAAATGTCCATCCCACCCAACAACATCTAAAGGATGATGCTGCAAAACATGTTTATGCATGTATCCTCTAGATTTTGTCATCACAACAAATTCACCTTTTTCATCGTACGTTTCTAGCGTCTCTGGACCACGAATATCACGCTCACAAAACGGACTATGTTCTAACAATTGTCCGTACTCATTGCGGTAATTACGCGGCGTTGTAATTTGACTATTTGCTTCAACAACGAGAAGTTTTGATTCTCCCGCTTCAGGGATTACCCGGTAAATCGTACCGATTGGAATGATAATATAATCTCCTTTTCGGTAATGAATCGTACCAAACATTGTCTCAATTTTTCCAGATCCGTAATGAACAAATAGCATTTCATCTCCATCGCCATTGCGATAAAAATAATCCATCTTTTCCGCCCCGTTTACAACTCCAATTAGTAAGTCTTCATTTCCTAATAGAAAATTCCTTCCGTTCACGGCATCTCCTATTTTTCTATATTCTCTCGTCCGAAAATGACGATGCGCTAACGCCACATCTTCTTCGTACTGCACACGACAAGACCGTGCTAAAGAAGCATGCCCAACTTCTGTTGGCATGTAGTGGTGATACAAAATAGATTGCGTACCAGAAAAACCTTTCGTCCCCATAACTTGCTCACGATAAAGCGTTCCGTCTTGTTTACGAAACTGTATATGTCGTTTACGAGGAAGTTCCCCCATGCGACGATAATACATGCTCATCCCCCGCTTCCTTTTCTGCTTTTACCGTATTACGCAATGTTCCCAAACTAGTAATTTTCAACTCTACCACATCGCCAGCTTTCAGCCATCTCTCTGTTCCAAGTTCTAAAATACAGCCGCTTCCAACCGTACCAGAACCAAGTACATCTCCTGGATACAACGTAACGCCTTGAGATGCTCGTTCAATCATTTCAGCAAACGTATAATAAATATCTTGAAAATTACCTTTTGACCATTGTTCACCATTAATATGAGCTGTCATTTCTAAATTGTAACGATCCTCATTTCGATATGCGTCTAACTCATCTTTCGTCACAATATACGGCCCAAGCGATGTAGCAAAATCCTTTCCTTTTGCCGGTCCAAGTCCGACCTTCATTTCATGCGCTTGTAAATCTCTAGCGCTCCAATCATTCATAATACAATATCCGAAAATATATTCATGCGCTTGCTCGCGCGAAATATTTTTACCTTCTTTGCCAATGACACAAGCAATCTCTAATTCATAGTCAAGTTTCTTCGTTGCGCCTGGACAAACAATAGCTTCTTCCGGTCCGATAACAGCGCGATGATTCGTAAAATAGAAAACAGGAATATCATACCACTCAGGAACAATATCCAAACCGCGGCGGCCGCGCGCTGTCTTTACATGCTGTTCAAACGCATAAAAATCACGGATACTTCCCGGGTTTGGTAAAGGTGCACAAAGCTCTACATCCGTAATATGATAAATCCCTCTTTCTGGCGTACCCATCTTACTGATGATTTTCATATATTCATCGGATTTCTCTAAAAAAGAAATCATTGTGGACGGAAGTGCCCCTAGGCTCGCTATATGCATATCAATAACTTTGTCACCTTCAAGCCAGCCAGCTCGCATTTCTTGTGAAGGAAGACGAAATGTAATAAACTTCATCATTTTCTCTCCTCGCTTAAAAAGTAAGGCGCGGGGGGAGAAGGAGCATCTCTCCTAACCATTATCCCGCTCTAACAGGCAGTAGAATTTTTACTTTACAGATTTCCGCGACGCGCCTGTTCTCTTTCAATCGATTCGAATAATGCTTTAAAATTACCTTCACCAAATCCTCTTGATCCTTTACGCTGAATAATCTCAATAAATAAAGTTGGACGATCTACAATTGGCTTCGTGAAAATTTGTAATAAGTATCCTTCATCATCACGATCGACAAGAATTTTTAGCTCTTTTAATTTTTCAATCTCTTCATCAATTTGACCAACACGTGCTGTTAACTCTTCGTAATACGTATCTGGCGTATCTAAAAATTCGACACCATTTGCACGCAGTGCGGAAACAGTTTTCACAATATCATTCGTTAATAATGCGAGGTGTTGTACACCTGCTCCGTTATAGAACTCTAAATACTCCTGAATTTGTGATTTTCTTTTCCCTTCTGCTGGTTCATTGATCGGAAACTTAATACGACTTCCATTCGTCATTACTTTCGACATTAACGCAGAATATTCCGTACTAATGTCATCATCGTCAAAATGAATCATTTGTTTAAAGCCCATTACATTTTCGTAATAACTTACCCATTCTTCCATTTTCTCCACATTTCCAACAACATGATCAACAGCAACTAAACCTGTTTCTTCAAATGGAACAATAGATTCAAGTGGTTCATATCCTGGCATAAACGCACCTTTATAATTTTTTCTTTCTACAAGTGTATGAATTGTATCACCGTATGTGCCAATGACCGCTTTTTTAAGCGTTCCGTTTTCATCAGATAGCTCTTCTGGCGGAGCAATTGCAACTGCACCACGCTTTACAGCTTCTGCATATGCTTTCTCTACATCTTCTACTAGAAGTGCCACATCTTTTACACCATCACCGTGCTGTTTTACAAATTCAGCAATGCGGCTATTTGTATTTAAAGCACCCGACACTACAAAACGCATATTTTTTTGTACAAGTACGTAAGATACTTTATCGCGATTTCCTGTTTCTAGACCAGAATATGCAGCTATGCTAAACCCAAATGCTCTCGCAAGGTAATAACTTGTTTGTTTTGCATTACCGACATAAAATTCAAGATGATCAACATCACGTACTGGGAAAAAATCCTCCATCTGTGCCGCTAAAGTATCCATAGACTTTTGTTTCATAACTTCTTCATCCCCCTATAATATAAATTTCTAATACCTTCTCCCAAAACCGTAAACGCTTCCAAATGTAATTTAAAAAACAAATTGTGCCACGACTTATTTTTGTCAATTTTAAATTTTCTATCTTTTCTGCCAAATACCTTCCTTTTTCTCACATAGAAAATTCGACTTTTTTCTATCTATCCTATACGAAGTAACGTTTTCCTTACTATATACATCCCTGCTACGCATGAGCAGATGCTCTCGTCCACCTAAAAGAAAAGGGTTTTATGTCGTTTTTTAATTTGTATTTATATAATAGCGAAATAAAAAAGGAACTTCGTTTTTCGAAGTCCCTCTTGTCTTTCACGTTCAAATTTATCTACTTAAATTATACTAAAGCACTTGATAGAAACATAATTAGTGCTGTTAAACCCATTGCTACTCCTGCTGATCCTAATAAGTCCGTTTTTGTTAATTGTAATACTTCTTTGTTTTCCATTGCTCTCATTCTCCTTTTTTATAAATATTTATATGTAATTAAAATTTTATGTCATCTTCAAGAAATAGTTTATTCATAGTTTTTGACTTAACGTCACATTGAAGCAATAACTGTAACGTTTGTAACATTAATGTAACATAACTATTTTATTTAAGCAATAGCTCTATGAATTTATTACAAATTTTTTTTAGGAATCTATAATGCTATTATTTCTTTCCAATATATGTGTAACAGTTTCGATATACCGCGCAATTTAGTATGATGGAAACGAAGAGGTGATCACTTTGAAATTAATCGCACTTGATATGGATGGCACACTGTTATCATCCAATCTAGAAATCTCCAATGAAAATTTAGAAGCAATCAGAAATGCTGAAGAAGCAGGATACATCGTTATGATTTGTTCTGGCAGAGCCAAAGAAGATATTTTAAAACTACTTGAGCAATACCAATTATCCCTTCCACTTGGGGCTAGTAATGGAGCAGTAGTATACGCTGATGGAAAGGTCATTCACTCACGTACTTTGAAAAAAGAAAAAGTATATGAAATTGCCAAGCAGCTCGAAGCGGAGGAGTTTCCGTATAAACTCTATACAAACAAGGGTGTGTATGCACCATATAATTGGAAAGAACAAGTTACGAAATCTTTTCAACTAAACAAAGAGTCTCTTGACATTACAATTGAAGAAATTGAGCGAATTACTGAAAAACAGCTAAAGGCTAACTTAATTACAACATTCCAAAGTATCGAAGATGTAATATCTGATTCAACTATTGAAATTTCCAAATTCTTTATCCTTACATTCAATAAAGATAATCGTACACAATTACTACAATCATTAGAAAAAGATGCAGCAGTAATGGTGACAGCATCTGCTCCAACAAACTTAGAAATTATGGACAAACACGGGCATAAAGGCAATGGATTGCAAGAAATGGCAAAATACTTTCATATCCCTTTACAAGATACAATTGCCATTGGAGATAATTTTAATGATGTACCGATGTTAGAAGTAGCAGGTTTGTCGATTGCAATGGGAAATGCAGAGGACGCTGTCAAACAGCTCTGCGATATCGTAACAGCGACAAACGATGAGAATGGTGTAGCTTACGCCATCCGGCAACATATTTTATCTAAAACAATACAAAGGTAATAAACAAGAAGATAAGAAGATAACCCTACTATATATAGTAGGGTTATCTTCTTTTTTTGTTTTCTGGGCATTGCTAGAATTTCCAATACTTCTTTCTTACAAATATTCGTGGCAAATGGCCATGTGTATGAAAATCTATTCTATTTTTTGTAAAACGAGCATACGATAATAGCAGATTCTTAATAAAGGGGAGAAAATATGGACAAGTTATTCCTACACGTCTTGAACTATATTTGTTTAATGCTCGTTATATTAGGAGCGTTACTCTTATTCCCGTTCTTCCCGACGTTCGTCCTCTTTTTAGTGCTTATCTTCATGTTCGGGATTGCGATTATCATTTCACTTAGACCAACGGAAAAACAAGAAAAAGAAAGCAGAATGCAGCGTGCCGAGCTGTAAATTCTGCTTTCTTTTTTCAATCATAACGTATTCTTGTTAAACCGATGGCAAAGAAGATACCGGCAAATAGAAGTAACACTCCAATATATCCTGTTATATCTGCCAGTCCTCCTCCTCTCGCAATTAATTCTGTAAAACCGCGCATTGCCCACGTTTGCGGGACAAAGTTGGCAATCTTTTGCATAAACTCCGGTTCTATTTCAATTGGCCAATACAGTCCGCTAATCATACAAGTTGAAATAATGACGATATTTCCTAATGCCGATTGTTGCTCTGTCGTTTTCACAACACTGGCTAACAATAAAGCTAACCCAATGACAGCAAGTAATAGCACCGACACAAGCGCAATAATCCCTAACATATCCCCCCACTGTACATCAAATAATAGATTCGTTAATATCATAAGTGCTCCAAATTGAACCCAACCAATTAAGAAGAATGATAGAATATATCCAGCTAATACTTGGGCTCTTGTAACAGGTGTTTCTAGCAAGCGATGCCATACACCCATTTGCTTCGCTTTTAAAATTGTTCCTGTGGCACTAAGCATAACAATCATTACAAATAAAATCGAAAATCCTGCTGCTCTAGCCGATACACCATTAATTGTTTTCTTACCTGTTACAATAGATTCTTTGTGAATTTGAACAGGTTCTGCTTTCGTATGAATGGTTTCGTACATTGTTTCCCAAGACTTTCCGCTATTTTGGCTCCATACATTTGCTCCTTTTACTTCTACTTCCATTTTTTTCAGTGTATTTTGTAACACGTGCTCTACAGAAGCGCCGCCTGTAAAATCAGCACTAGATTGGAAGATAACTTTATCACTTTTCCCATCTAACATTTGCTGTTGAAAGTCTTTTCCAATCGTTACAATACCAGAGGCTTTTTTATTTTCAATTTTCTTCTTTGCCTCTTCATATGATCCTTTTTCCACACTTACAAGATCGCTATACGTTAATGATTCATAATAGGAAGCTGACAATTTTGATTGATCTTCATCAACCAAAATAATTTTCACCTTATCATTACCACTTCCACCTAGAAGCCCACCAAAAATTAATGTAAAAAGAATTGGCATACCTAACATAAGAAAATAACTTTGCGGCTTCATCAATATTTGCTTTAACTCTAGTGAACAAATCGTCCAAATTTTTTTCACTGCTCTCTCCTCCTATCTAGTACGTAACCGTAATGTTCCAATGATAACGGAAAGTATGCCAGCACTAGATAAACTTAAAATAATTGGTAATAGCGTATTCCAAGACGTTCCTGACATAATATCTAGAAAACTCGTAAGTGCCCATTTATTTGGTGCAATATTAGCAAACTTTTGCAACGTATCCGGGAATGCATAAATTGGTAACATAGAACCGCCTAATATTGCTAACAGTTGAATACCAATCCCGCCCATAACATCTGCTGTTTTTTCATCTCGAATAAATGCAGCAATCAGCATCGATAAACCCGACACACAAATTGCATAGGAAACTCCCACTGCAATAAGCTGTACAATGTCATCCCCCCAATTCACACCGAATGCATAATGGGTTGCAATGACAAATACGCCAAATTGAATACACGCGAATAATAATGTTCCGAAAAATTTACCTAACAAGATAGAATAAGAACTTGTCGGTGTCCTTAACAACCTTGCTAACGTTTCTGTTCTTTGTTCTCCTACAATTGATTTTGCACCAACTGTTACGTTATATAGAAGAAACATAACTAACATCGCCGCAGCATAATATTGCATGGCAACAACCGTCTTCTTACCAATTGTGCCTGTTTTAATTTCATTTTCATGTGAAGTTGCAATAGCTGGCAGATCGCTTCCCATATTCTTTGCTACTTCTTGCACATTTCCTTGCTGAGATTGCGCTAAATCCGTTACCACACTTTTTGTAGCAAAAGCTACCGTTTGCGCTCGTTCAGTAAAAGAATGAATCAATGAATCTGCAATTTTCGCTTGTATGTCTTTTGCAGGATCAGTGAGTAATACAACTTCTTTCAGTTTCCCCTCCTGTATGTGTTCACCCCACTGTTTCGGAATAATAATCCCCTCATCAATCTTCTTCTCCTTCAACATCTTTTCTAAGTCGGTTCGCGAAGAAACTTTCTCGACTTTCACATCATCTTTTATTTCTTTTGCCTCTAATACATCTGTTCGAAACATAGTAGCAAACGTATCTTCATCTTCTTGATAGTATCCAATTACTGTTTTCGGTAATCCGCCTTCGTCTAGGATCGCACTTAAAGCTGACCCTAAAATAGCTGTTAATAAAAGCGGCATAAGCAACATCATCGTGAAACCACGCCGATCCGTAAAACGTATCTTAAAATCTTTCCATGCGATAATAAA
Source organism: Bacillus sp. JJ864 (assembly GCF_036963045.1). Lineage (NCBI taxonomy): Bacteria > Bacillati > Bacillota > Bacilli > Caryophanales > Bacillaceae > Bacillus > Bacillus sp. JJ864. Next base: position 24,172 of record NZ_JBALLY010000021.1, read on the forward strand.
GCTTTTCATACTCTCTCCCCCTTAATCACGAAGTGAACGACCTGTTAGTTGTAAAAAGAGTGCTTCTAGATTCGGCTCTTGTACTTCAAGCTTTGCAATTTGTACACGATTTCCAACAACCTCTGAAACGACCATCCCAACTGCATCACTATGTGTTAGCGCAATATCAATGGTATTCGAATCCTCATCCGCTACAATACGCTCAACAACAGGAAGTGCTTGTAATTTCTGCAATAATTGTTGATCGTAACGATTGACCTGTAGCTTCACCATAAAACCATCTGCAAGACGATTACATAGTTCGCTTTTCGTTCCAAGTGCAATGACCTTGCCGTGATCTACAATTGCAATGCGCTCACATAAATACTCAACTTCCTCCATGTAATGACTCGTATAAATAACTGTCATTCCCTTTTCATTTAACTTTTTCACTGTTTCTAAAATATGATTTCTTGATTGTGGATCAATTCCAACTGTCGGTTCATCCATAATTAATAGTTCAGGTTCATGCATAAGTGCTGCCCCAATATTTACACGGCGCTTCATACCGCCTGAAAATGTTTCAACCTTATCTTTAGCGCGGTCTTCTAAACCAACATATGCTAACACCTCATCTGCACGTTTCTTTGCTGCCGCTCCGCTCAGGCCGTACATTTTCCCCCAGAAAATTAAATTCTCTTTCGCTGAAAGCGTCGGATATAACGCAATATCTTGCGGGACAACCCCAATTTTCTGCTTCGTATCCATTGGATATTCCTTCACAGACTTCCCGTCAACACGTATATCCCCGCTATCATACGGAAAGAGCCCGCAAATCATGGAAATGGTTGTTGATTTCCCTGCACCATTTGGACCAAGCAGTCCGAATGTTTCCCCTTTCTCAATCGAAAATGATACGCCTCTCACGACTTCTTTTTTCCCGAAAGATTTTGTAATATGATCTACGACTAGCATGTCGATTCAACCCCTTTAATGTAATCTCACTATGATTGTAAAAGAATCCCCTCATCTTTCCATCGCTCTTTAGATAGAAAATGCATAACAAAAAAGCAGCATTATCTGCTGCTTTTTCATACTTATCTATGCCAAAAGTCATATGTAAGCTGTCACACCGTACCGCACAGCAAAAATAGCTGCTTGTGTTCGGTCGCGAAGCTCCAATTTACTAATAATATTAGAGACGTGATTTTTTACCGTTCCTTCTGTAATAAATAGCTTCTCGGCAATTTCTTTATTATTTAATCCATATCCTAATTCCCGCAACACTTCCACTTCTCGTTCTGTTAACTGCTCTATTTGTTTTGGAGCATGTTGCTCAGCAATGCTATCTACTTTCGTTCTCTTCAATTCTTTTACAATTTCTGCGGTCATATCTTGCGGGAGTACAACTCCTCCTGCATGCACAGTTAAGATTGCCTGCACAATCGTATCTGTCTCCATGTCTTTTAATAAATAGCCGCTTGCTCCTTGTTCGAGTGCTGCAAAAATAAGTTCACTATCATTAAACGTAGTCAACATAAGTACTTTTATATGAGGAAAACGCTCCCTTATTAAACGTGTTCCCTCGACACCGTTTGTATGCGGCATACGGATATCCATTAGAATAATTTCAGGCTGAAGGTGTTCAGCATTTTGTACTGCTTCTTCTCCATCACTTGCCGTTCCAGCCACTTCAAGTTCTGGACGTAAATTTAATAACATCGCTAATCCATCACGAACTAACGACTGATCGTCAACAATCATAATTCGAATCATACCGCTCCCCCTATTATCCACGTCTTTTCCCTTAGTGGGAACTCTACGTTTAGTTGAAATCCTTTATCTTTTTCACTTTCAAACCGAATCATTCCTCCGCGTTCTTCTACCCGCTCTTTCATATTCATGAGCCCAAAACCAGGATTCACTTCATTTACTCCTGCTCCGTCATCAGAAATGGATATATGCACCTTTCCCTCCAAACAAGAAAGTTTCATTTCACATGTAGTTGCCTTACCATGACGCTTTGCATTTGTTAACGATTCCTGCATAATACGTAATATCGTTGGGTGTAATGACAACGGAATAACGGTTGGATCACCACTCAGTTTAAATATCGTTCTCACATTTGTTGCCTTCGAAAATTCACCTAGCATCCGCCTAACATTACCGACTAAATCTCCTGCATTCTCTTCTTCCTTCAAAGTTCGAACAGAGGCTCTCACCTCTTGCAACGATTTTTTCGCTAGCTCATGACATGTTCGCAAAATCGTTTCAGTCTGATCTGATTTCTGTTTCCATAATTCTTCAGCAAGCTGCAATTGAACAAGTAATGCCGTCATATTATGACCTACCGTATCATGAATTTCACGGGCAATATCATTTCGCTCTTTCACTGCCGTTAATTCTTCTACCTCTTTTGCATATAGCTGCAATTGCTCATGTGCTTCTTGAAGCGCTTCATGTGATGAAGTTAACTTTTCATACTGTTCATCTACCGTTTGGCGAGCTAATTTTAGTTTTTTAATTAACCCTCCAGAAAGAGCACTAAATACAACAAACATAAATGTAATAGCATTTCCCCCAATATTAATCGTTCCAAAATATTGATATGAATATATTAAAATAGCAAACCAACAGATAAAGAAAAATCCAATAAAAAAACGGGCTATCACTTTCGATTGAATATTAATAAATAAAGTTATCGCATCTACACCGAACAAAACTAAATACAAATCTACTTTTGGAAATAAGAATCCCAATATAGCCGTTACAATCCCATTCGATAACAATATAAAACATATTCGTCGCTCTCCGCTATGTGATGGCATAAGCAAACAATGATTCACAACATAAATCAAACAGGCAGCACCAACAAATAATTGCAAACCTAGTTCCCCATGTGGAATCTGCAGTGCATATATAACACAAATGAGCACAATCGTAAGTAGCCGGGCATATCCTAGCATACAGTTTCACCTCGTATTCAAACAAAATATATAGAATCCATATTCTTACCCCCTTTATCCCCTCCTTTTAAAAATAGGAATGTTGCAACAAAATTCCAATATATAGAAACTACAAGTGTTTTATGTTAAAGTGGCATTGTGGTTAATATGTAAAGGAGAATGATACTTATGAATCTAAAACTTAAAAGACCTTTAATTTTATTGATTCCCTTATATATTATTTTCGTTTTATTTGATTATAAAAATTATAATCAATTTAAATGGATTGAGAATATTATACAATCCGTATTTTTTGTAGTCTTTTATGAATTTTTTATGTGGTTATTTTCTACAAAAAAAGAATCAACCTCTAAACATTAAGCAGATTACGTATAATACAACAACAAAGTAATAACTTAAATGAATTTATATATAAAATACATACACACAATTTAAAAAGCTGGTATACACCAGCTTTTTAGCTCTACATATCTATACTATTCTCCAAATCCTCATATAATTTTGTTCTTACCAACTCTTTTTGCTCTTTTTCATGATGCAGCTTCTCCAGCTCTGCAATATTTTTCGTTTTAGCCATTTGGCAATCTAACTCGTATATACTTTGCTCTACATTCATAAGCTGCTCTTCCAGATTGATAATCTCCTTATTTATAGGCTCTGGCACGGCTGCTACTCGTTCCTTTTTCACAACGCTTCGTTGTTCTTTTTCTCTTTTCTCTTGCCACTTTTCACGTGCCCAAGCGTAATTCCCAGTAAATCCATACGCTGTTTGATTATCAATCCAATACGTTTTAGGGAACAATTTATTTAAGAAATAACGGTCATGAGAAACAGCCAAAATCGTTCCATTATACTGTTCAAGCGCTTCTTCTAACACTTCTCTCGATTCAATATCAAGGTGATTTGTCGGTTCATCGAGTACAAGAAAATTAATATCTTGATGCATAAGCTGGGCCAATCGTAAACGCATTCGTTCGCCCCCGCTTAATTGATTTACTTTTTTAAATACAGCTGGTCCGTAGAATAGAAAGCGAGCAAGTATATGACGCGCTTCTCCTTCCGTTACTGCTACCTGCTCCCTGAACATTTCTAATACCGTTTGTTTACTGTTCACTTGCATATGTTGAGACAAATAGCCAAGCTTTACTCCGCTACCAACGCGAATTTCACCTGTATCTGGATTCATTTCTTGTAATAATAATTTCAATAACGTTGTCTTTCCTGTACCGTTCCGTCCAACAATCGCAACACGTTCTTGAAAACGAACATGTAATTCTACATTTTGAAATAACACATATTCATCAAAATTCTTTCCCACTTCTTTCATGATTACAACGTCTTTCCCGCTTCGTTCTTGTCCTTCAAACTGAAGACCCATTTGCTTATGCTCTAAAACTGGTTTCTTCAATTTCTCCATTCGCTCTAGAGCGCGTTCCATATTGCGAGCACGTTTATGCAATCCCTCGTTTGGCGGATTTGCTTGATTGGCCCACTCCCTAAGCCTTTTAATGGCTTCCTTCATTTTCTTTATTTTCTTTTGCTGCTCTTGATATGCTTGAAACTCTTGTAATAATCTTTCTTCTTTCTCCTTTACAAACTGTGAATAATTCGTATGGTATACATGTAATTCTCCATCTTCTAAATCAAAAATCTTCGTTACGACTTCATCCAAGAAATAACGATCATGTGAAATGACAACGACTGTCCCACCGTATTCCTTTAAAAATTGCTCAAGCCATTCTACTGCGAATAAGTCTAAATGGTTTGTCGGTTCGTCTAGGAGCAATAAGTCCGGCTTTTTAAGGAGCATATATGCAAGACTCACTTTCGTCTGTTCACCGCCGCTTAGTTCTATAAAGCTGCGCGAAAATAATTCCGTTACTTGCAGACCATTAGCCACTTTCATCATATTCGCTTCTATTTCATAACCACCTAGAAACGAAAACTGTTCCTGTATTTCTCCGTACTCCGCCATTATTTTTTCCGTAACGTTTACGGCCATCTTCTCTTCAAGTTCCCGCATCTTTCTTTCTAATGCTTGCTCTTTCGCAAATGCAGAACGTAATACATCATATACAGTCATTCCTTCCGCAAACTTCGGAATTTGAGCAACATGACCAATACGCGTACCTTTCTTCATGTGTATCGCACCGCCATCCACATGCTCAATTCCTGTTAACAGTTGAAAAATTGTTGTTTTCCCACTGCCGTTTCGCCCAACTAAACCAATGCGTTCGCCTTCTTTTATTTCAAATGATATATTTTCAAATATGATATTTCCACCAAACGTCTTCGCTATATTATTTACACTACAAATCATCATCTTTTCCGTACTCCTTTCAACGTAAAAAAGCCATGAGTAAAGAACCTTACCCACGGCTTTCATTTCAAAATAGAAAAGGGAACCACCATAGTTCCCTTTTCACACGTTTCTATAAAATGGGTGAAGAGACTTCTATCGTTCAATAGTTATTATGAAATTGCTAAAAAAGGGCATACGTATCCCGTTAGCAACTACACGATGAAAAATTGCACGACAAATGTAGATAAAATCTAAAAATTGCGTGCGCATAACTATAGAACGATTCATCTCTTTCACCTCTTTCGTACGGAATTTTATACTTACCTTTTCATTATACTCTCCTAAAATACGTTTGGATAGTCATTTTTCTGAAAATAATGTAAATAGACATATTCACACACAAAAGGCAGCTGTGGCTCAAAAATAAAAGGAGGAATAACACATGATAGATATTGTAAAAACCGTTATTCACATTTTAGTTGACGCAAAACCAATCGTTGATGAAATTAACAATTTATGAAACGGTAACGAAAACAATAAAGACGAGATATCCTAACTCAAGCAGGATATCTCGTCTTTATTTTGCTCCATAGCAAATTGCTGTTGGACAATTTTTTTATAATATGCATGATTCTCCATCAGTTCCTCATGTGTACCTACACCAGTAATATTCCCATTTTTCCTAATTCCACTATAAAGGATTTAAAATGACTTTTCACGAATATGTACTAGTTGGAATATGACAAATAGGGGGAGAAATATGTTTTTAGCAATGGTAAATTATATCCAACCACTTGAAGTTGTAGAGCACTATCTAGAGAAGCACATTCAATTTTTAGATAAATACTACGACCTAAACAAGTTCATATTTTCAGGCCGCCGCAATCCTCGCGTTGGTGGAATCATTTTAATAAATACCGCATCGAAACAAGAGGCAGAAGCAATTATAGCGGAAGATCCATTTTATATTCATAACATTGCTCGTTACGAAATAATCGAATTTACACCGACAAAATATGCAGAACCTTTTCAAGTATTTCTTAACAACACTCCGAATACAAGGTAATTTCTCATATACATATGGCTACAGGGGGAGAAAAATGGAGACACAACAACAGTTATACTTTGTAAATTAGATTAGTCAACAAAAACCAAACAGCATGCAAAATAAAAAAACAACTTGCCCATTTTGTGATCACACACAACTAAGCGATATTTTAGAAACGGACGAAACAATTATTTGGCTAAAAAATAAATATCCGACATTACAAAATACATTACAAACAGTCATTATCGAAACTAATAATTGTCATGATCATATTGCAACCTATACACAAGAGCATATGCGAAAGCTTATCCGATTTTCAGTTGGGCACTGGTTATCGTTAGAAGAAAGCGGAAAATTCCAATCTGTTATTTTATATAAAAACCATGGGCCTCTATCAGGGGGAACAATCCACCATGCACACATGCAAATTATTGGTATGGAACAGGTCGACTATCGACAAAATGTAAGAACGGAACATTTTAAAGGAATCGTTGTAAGCAAAGAACACGGAATTGAACTAAATATTTCTACTCATCCCATTATCGGGTTCACAGAGTTTAACATTCTAATAGAAAATACAACTCAAATTAACCTAATGGCTGATTATATTCAAAAAACGGTACGCTACGTATTACACGATTTTCATAAACGGTGTAATAGTTATAACATGTTCTTTTATAACTTAGATGGAAACATTATATGTAAAATCGTTCCACGGTTTGTCGTTTCACCACTATACGTTGGCTATAACATCCCTCAAGTTTCTACGCAATTACAAGCAGTAAAAGAACAGCTAGAGACATATTTTACAGAAAAATAGAGTAGGTCATCACGTAACCTACTCTTTCATAACACCTTTATTTTGGTAATACACATTCTCTAATCCAATATTATATTTCATATTTTTATCCGTCCACTCTGTTCCAAGAGTACCAGGCCAGCCGGATGTGTTCGCTACATATTTAAGTAACTCAAATTCTGTTAACCCTTTTTCCATACCTCTTTTATACCCTTTTGCCAAATGAGGCATAGCAATTTCAGCATTTTTGCGCGGATCTTTTAACTCCTCATCTGTTACATTCTCAGGAGCAAGTCCACCACCGCGATGCAGTTGAAACAACCCAAACGATGTTCCACGGTCTCCAACAGCCTTTGGATTAAAACGACTCTCATGCTCGGCAATTGTAAGAGGTATCCACTCTGGGAGATTATATTTCTTAGCCTCTTCGCCAATAATTTGTTTCATCTGTTTTGCTTCTTCTGAATCAACATAACTCGTTTGGCTTACAGGTTTTCCCGCACCTTCTGATTCGCCTCGAAAAAACATATATACTCCAAAAACAACTAAGAACCCTATAAAAAATTTCTTCATGTATATTACCTCTTCTTTCGCTGAAATTTGTCCCCTTTCAGCATTACGTATATACAACTGCTTCATTATCTATCATACCAATAATATACAGCTCCAACATCCTTCTTAAGTCTGATTTTGCGATGCAGAAGATACGAAACAAATAGAAAAATGTAACATTTTTCTATCAATCATTGAAACTAGTTTAATGTTTCAACATATAATTTGCTGCTATGCAGAATACATCATGACCTGCACTTACTTGCTCCCTTCGTACGTGGCAGGAAAAGGCCCTGACCGCTTCTACGCATGTCCAGACGCTCTCGCCCACCTAAAAGAAAAGGGTTTTTATGTCCTTTTTTAACTTGAATTTATATATTATAAAATTGAACTGTATTTTTATAGATCGTTTCCGCTGCATCTTCAAGCGATAGTCCTTTTATTTCACTTACACTCTTTAACACTTGCAAAATCATACTTGGATGCGTCATTTCATCATTAAATTTCCACGGTCCATCTGTTTCCACCATAAGATGTGATAACGGATAAAAAGCAGCAATATCTTTAATTTTTTCTTTATATACAATATCAGGGGTAACCGAAATATAATACCCATTCCCTATCATTCTCTCCATCGTTTGTTCACTTCCCTTAAACCAATGAAAATGAGCATGGCGTATTTGATAAGATTCAAGTAAATCACAAACAACTTCCGCATCATCGTATACAGCGTGTAATACAATTGGTAAATTATATTTTTGAGCCATATGTACAAATCTTTCTAGCATTTCAATATATGGCTCTAGCAACAATGTCGGATTTTCTTGGCGTAAATAATAAGGTAAACCAACTTCTCCAATCGCCGCAATACGATACGCTTCTTTATCAATTAATTTACAAATTTTTTCGCATTGCTTGAAATCAACGTCTTGCTCAGGATGATACCCAAGAGCTGGATAGATAAATGAATAATCCTTCGCTAACTCCAATGTTTGCTGACAAGAACGATAATTCATCGACACCGCGATCAGTCCTGCTATTTCCTTCGTCTTTTTTATATCTTCAATTAACTGGAATTGCTCTTCTCTTTTATATTGATCCAAATGTATATGACTATCAATCCATTTCATTTTTATCACCTTTTCTTGGCATTGTATATAGATTCATTTTCCAACATATAAGCCGTTTCTATGCATGGCCAGATGCTCTCGTCCCCCTAAGAAGAAAAGGTTTTATGTCATCAACTTGTATTTATATAGTACAACTTTCTAAAATGTATATAAAATAAAAAAAACAAGAAGGCTTGCCTTCTTGTTCATTTATTTATTAAACAATAAAGTTTGTAATTATATCAAAAATCCCAATACATACAATCGCAACACCAAAGTAGCTAAAACACTCTACTAACGGAAACTTAACTACTTCTTCTTTTTGCATCTCACTCGTCTCCCTTCTATAATCTCCCTAACTTTTATATCTATTTCTATTATGAGAGAAATATGACAAAAGAGCCATTGAATTTGCTTACGTAAACCTTACATTTTTGTAAGATAGAAAAATAGTCCCATCTCTTTTGAGATGAGACCCACATTTAGTTGGTTGTTAATCCTTTTCATCACATTATTGATTCAGACAGAAAGATGTATTTCGTTCTTTCTGCTTTTAGTATAGGTTATGTTCGTGATCACAACTATCGAATTACATTACACCTACCTTACAATATTGTAATATGTCGTAATCACTCAGCTATAAATTTCATTTAGAAGTTTGGCAAGGGGTATTATTCCAGTGAAAATACGCCCCTTATTACCTATAGAATGTTATTTTCATTTTTCAGCATATAGGTTGCTGCCATGAAGATAAAAATGGACCTACACCTTGCTACCTTTCTTTGTTTTAAAACTTTTCGCGTGGCAGGAAAAGGCCCTGACCGCTCCTATACATAGCCAGTCCCTCTCGACTATTTAAAAAAATGCTTTTCTGTCGGTTTTTCATAGAGTGACTGAGTAGTTACACTATGTCTTTCTTTTTATTGTATCGTTAAAAGTTTCCCTCTCGCATTCAACGGAATATCCTCTTTATCTATTTCAACTAATCTCTCCGCATAACGTCCTTTTGCAATGATTTCTAACAGTTCATTTTGTTTTAACATTTTCTGAATCGTTTTTGTAATCTTCTGTTCCCGTCCATCTTCATCGTATCCAACAAACTCATATTCATACCAGCCATCTCCAATATGTTGACCAATACCTTTTACGATTGTGTAATACGCTTTCGTTTGATAAAACGGATTATATTTATCGATTACTGGACCAAGCTTTGTTGGTAATAGTAAGACAACGATAGCAATACTAGCAAGTACCCCCAAAAATACACGTCTCCGTATTTTTTCCACTTTGGTTTCCTCCCTTGCACTTTATACGTAACCTTTCTCTCAGTTTAGAAAAAAAAAGGAACACCTACCATTGAACTGCCTTACACTTCTATTACAAAAATGTAAGCTTTCTGTAAGCTAACTCGATGGTTAAAACGCCCCTGATTTCGTACAATGAAATCAGAAACAGGGCAGCAACAAATAAAAAAACTGTTTCTACTAAATCAAACAAGTAAGGAGAGATCATAATGGAAAACCAAATGACTTTTAACAAATTTGATTACGTTGGACTTGCTAGCGGTGCGGCTCTTCTTACAGCATTCATTTACGTTGCCGCAGTAATTCTTATATAATTTTGTGTCCCCTTTCCCCTTATATAGATAAATTTGAAAAGACGACCTTCTATGCCAGGTCGTCTTTTCCTATTACTATTATGCTGTTTTATCCCGCTATTCGTGGGCAGTAATACCTCCACCTCAAAATTCAGCGAAAGCATTTTCCAGTTCCAGTGGCTAGAATGTTCGGTCGTTTCACCCCCTCGGACGAGGCAAAAAGCGCCTCTCTGTCAGGGGCGTGAGCGTCCTGCGATTCTGAGCGAGCCGCTTCCGCTTTTCTGAAGAAGTTAGTTGGGAGCTAAACTGCCTGTAAAAGCCCGATTGATTCAACTAATAATCAGTGGGTGATAAAGCCCCCCCCACTGATTAAAGTTTCACTTTATCTTCTTGCAACGTTTCTTTTAACTGTGTAAACGTCTCATTTAATTTTTCTGTCATCAGTCGCATCACTTCTTTACGATCCATTTGCGCCGACTGCTCCACTTGAATCGGATCACCAAAAATTAATTGCGCTCTTTTTCCACGAAACAATTCTTTTAAACTGTTAGGCCCAACGTATGCAGCCGGAACTAATGGAACATTAGAACGAAAGGCAATTGTAACGGCTCCGGCTTTCAATGAAGTCGCTTCTGCTGATCTCGTTCCACTCGGAAAAATCCCAACAACTTTTCCTTCTTTTAATAACCTAGATGGAATTTTCAGCGTACTCGGTCCCGGGTTTTCACGATCAACCGGAAACGCATTTACCCCATTAAAAAACCAATTCCCAAATTTACTTTGAAACAGTTCCTTCTTTGCCATGTAATAAATTTTCGTTGGTAACATTCCCGTTGCTAACATGACAACATCCATCCAACTTGTATGTGTACAAGCTACAACATATGCTCCGCCTTGCGGTAATTTTTCTTTTCCATATATTTCTACTTTTCCAAATGTTTTAAATATATATTTCAACAGCCTTACAATGAATGTATACATTCGACCTGTTCCCTTCTACAATTTAATTTTTTATAACTGTATTATTTATCCTTAATTATAACACTAAGTATTAATAGTTGGTAATAAAATTAAGTGACAATTTTTAAAATCTTTTCCTTACAAAACTGTAATCCTACTGTAAGCTAATTCGATAGTTACCCCCTTTCACCTGTCATATACTTAAAACAGAAACAGGACAACAAAAACACATCGAAAAGTCACTCACATACTAAACAAGGGTCGCAACTACGATGCGGCTCGTGTTATCCCCCTTATCGATACAAAAATTGTTGCTACTGATTACATAAGTAAGGAGAGATAACTATGAATAACATTACTTTTAACAAATTTGATTACATGGGACTTGTAAGCGGTGCGGCTCTTCTTACAGCAGTTGTTTACGCACTCGCACATGTCCTTGTATGAAAATGCACTCCCCCCTTTATATAAATGAAAAGTGCTGCTTGTAATCTTACAAGCAGCATTTTTTAATTTGTTTCATATATAATTTGACCTGTTTTACTTATATCATAACCACCAATAGCACGCAGTTCATTTTGAAATTCAGGAGACTGTAATACCTCTTTTACTGTTTCAATCAGCTCCATGTTTTCTTCTGTTTTTAAAATTACCAAATCGTAACGTTCTTGTATAAGCGGAACAAAATCTACATTTACAATTTGCGCTACTTTTTCTGTTCCTACTCCTACATCAGCTTTTCCATTTGCAACTTGAGAAGCAACGCCAATATGATTTGATTCTTCCCAATCATAGCCATAAATGCCCATTTTCGATATTCCGTTTATACGCAATTGTTCATCAACAAGAACACGAATACCAGATCCTCTTTCCCTATTTACAAATTGAATGGATGTATTACATAAATCATTCCATGTCTGCACTTGTTTTGGGTTTCCTTTCTGTACATAAAAACCTGATGTTCTTGATAATAAATTCATAACAACACAAGGCTGTCCAACTAAAATTCGTTTTACATACGGAATGTTGTATTCTCCCGTATCCCCATCGAACAAATGAAGACTAACAATGTCTCCTTTTCCTTGATACATCTGAACCAAACTTGTTAAACTCCCTTGATATGCCCGCAGCATATTAGAAGCTTTCAAACGGCTCTCTACATGTTTCGTTAACATATCTAAAGATAAATCTTGTCCACTGATAATACAAGAATCAGATTTACTTGGCCGGTTCATTACTTGCATAGATGAAGAAACTGCCTGTACTTTTCCTGTTTTCATCTCTGTAATATATTGCTCTAAATCACTTGCATCAACACGCATTTGTCTACCAACTCGATAAGAGGGTAATTCACCTTTTTTAATCAAATCATACACTGTTAATTTCGATACTTTTAACCGCTTCGCTACTTCTTCTGTTGTGTAGGAATGATGATCCATAAACCGATTCCTCGCTTTCTGCCTTCATTGTAACAAAAATAACAGTTTTGCTTCTATTTATTTTCACTATCGTGAGAAAAATCACAACATAACTAAATATAACTATTTATAATTAATTATATTTAGTTATAATTAAACTAGGGATGAAAGAAGGGAGAAATGAAGATGAACAAGTACATATTTCGTTTTATTTGCAGTATTTTATTCACACTACTTCTCGTAATAAGTACGGGATGTACAAGCACAAATAAACAAGAAAAAACAACTGCTAAAGAAGAAAAGGTTGAACTTACCATTTCTGCAGCAGCTAGTTTACAAGATGCACTAAAAGAGATTCAAACACAATATAAAAAGAAAGAACCAAATATAAAGCTCTCATTTAACTTCGACGGTTCTGGCAAGCTTCAACAGCAAATTGAACAAGGAGCTCCCGTTGATTTATTCTTCTCTGCCGCAGAAGATAAATTTCAAATGCTCGTAACAAAAGGACTTATTGATCAGAAAGAAGGGAAAAATCTACTCGGCAATGAGCTAGTATTAGTTGTTCCTAAAGATAATAATCTAAAAGATTTTCAATCGTTAAAAGATGAGCAAGTAACAAAAATCGCACTAGGTACACCTGAATCTGTTCCAGCTGGAAAATACGCAAAAGAGGCGCTTACTCATTTAAATCTTTGGAACGACCTTCAAAATAAAATCGTATACACAAAAGATGTGCGCCAAGTATTAACATACGTAGAAACAGGAAACGTTAATGCAGGGATTGTTTATAAAACAGACGCCCTTATTTCACAGAAAGTAAAAATCGCTAACACAGCACAGGCAAATTCACACGAACCAATCCACTATCCATTAGGTATCGTAAAAGCAACGAAACATAAAAAAGAGGCAACTGCTTTTTATGAATATTTACAATCTAAAGATGCTATAGCTATCTTTAAAAAATATGGTTTTACAGTGCTGTAATCGTAACGATGATATTTGATACATTTTGGTCACCTATCATTCTTTCACTAAAAGTTGCTGCACTTTCTACGATCATTGTGATGGTATTCGGAACGGTAATTGGCCGTGTTTTAGCTCGATCTTCGAAGCGCTATAAAATTTTATTAGAAACCATTTTTCTATTACCGATGGTACTGCCGCCCACTGTAATTGGATTTTTTCTCATTATCATCTTTGGAAAAAACAGTCCCATCGGTCAGTGGATCGAAACTTTGTTTCAACAATCGATTATGTTTACATCTTGGGCTGCTGTGATTGCTGCAACTGTAGTTGCATTTCCGCTTATGTACCAATCAGCAAAAACGGGTTTTATCATTGCAAATGAACAAATTGAAGACGGAGCTAGAGACCTTGGAGCAAATGAATTACAAGTGTTCTTACATGTAACATTACCACTCGCGTTCCCTTCTCTACTAGGCGGAATGATTTTAAGTTTCGTCCGCGCTCTAGGAGAATTTGGTGCAACGCTTATGTTCGCTGGTAATATTCCCGGTAAAACACAAACGATTCCAACCGCAATTTATATGGCAATTGATGCAAGTAACATGCCGCTTGCCTGGGCACTCGTTCTTACAACTGTCGGTATGTCAATTGTCTTTTTATTACTCATTCAATTTATCAATAAAAAGGTAATTTCTTTCTAGCAGTAGCTTTCGACAAAGCTACTGTTTTTTATATTATTTCCCGCGAAATGAAATGGAAATTAGACGTTTATGTAGAATTATAGAAAATAAGGGGGAATTATATGTATAACCAAACACTTTGTTTTATCCGAAACGACGATGAAATACTAATGCTAAATCGAGAAAAAGCACCGCTGCAAGGCTTGTGGAATGGCGTTGGTGGTAAAATAATAGAAACAGAAACGCCAATGGCATGTATTCTACGTGAGATTGAAGAAGAAACAGGACTACATTTAACAGAGCAAGAAGTCATCTATAAAGGAACATTATCATGGACAATCGACAATACAAATTCCGGTGGATTATACCTGTTTACCGCTAATCTTCCAGCTCATATTTCTTATCACACGCCAAAAAAAGTAGCTGAAGGTATTTTAGATTGGAAGCATATTTCTTGGATTTTATCTAAAGAAAATAGAGGGATAAACTCTTTAACAAAGCACTTTTTACCCACGGTTTTACAAGATGATGGCGTATATGACCATACTTCTGTTTTCTACAACAATCAGCTTGTGCACTACGAACAAAAGGAACATGTAAATGTAAAATAGCCTCTTTAGCAGAGGCTACTTTGCTATATATTTCGGCAGTACCTGCAAGATACTGCCGGTTCTTCTTCTGTACTTCCTTGACTTGGGCGTTCAAACTGTTTTACAAATCCTTTTGCTTCATAAAAGGGAATTCCTTTTTCATTCCCCTCGGCAACCGACACCCACTGCTCTACAATCCCTTTTTCTTTTTGAATTTCTGTAAAATAATCTACTAACAATGTCCCGATTCCTTCTCTTCTTCGATTCGGATTTAAATACAGGACAAAAATTTCTCCACACTTTTCACCTGTTGTGCCTCCACCAATTGCTCCAACAACTTTCTCGTTTTCCAATGCGACGAACCATCCATACCAATTTTCGTTATTCGTCAGTACTTCCTTATGAATACGCTCGTGATTATAGTATTCTTCAATCACACGATCGATATATTCCTGACTATGCAAACCATCATACGTCGCTAACCATCCATCTGTACAAACCTTGGCAATCCCTTCGATATGACTTGTATCTGCTCTTACCACTTGAATCTTATTTGTTTTCTGTTCTTGCACTACATAATCTTTCACACCCTACATCCCCTTTATATTCTATTTTCCCCCTACTACACCAATTCAAATGGATAAAAATCCAAATTGTTACAATTTATTATATATTCAAATTTCCACATAAACTATTACAATTTTCATATTCATAGAAATATACATTCTATTTGAATTTACTTTCTAAAAGAGACTCTTTCCTGTTATTATATGAAGGTGCCAAAAAAGGAGATATGAAAACACATTTATATAATGACAGCGTTCCCCTTATAAACATCACTACTTCATCGTTTTAACGATAATCGTTAGAACTACATATATTTTATTGATATAACAAGAAGGGAGTCTTGTAATGGACATTTTATTAGCACTTCTTCCTGCATTAGCATGGGGAAATGTTTTATTAGTAAGTGTAAAAATGGGTGGCGGTGCATATAGCCAAACGGTAGGTATGACAATTGGTGCTCTATTCTTCGCAACAATTATGTATGTATTTACAACACCGGCACTATCTTTAACTATATTAATTGTTGGCTTTGTTTCAGGCTTATTTTGGGCTTTAGGACAAGTCAATCAACTAAAAACAGTTCAAACATTAGGCGTTTCAACAACAGTTACTATTTCAACAGGTATGCAGCTTGTAGCTACTTCTATCTTTGGGGTTATTGCATTTCATGAGTGGACAACTACTACTACAATCATCATGGGAACGATTGCAATCCTTTTAATCGTAGTCGGTGTTGTTTTTACTTCTTTAGATGATAAAGAAAATGCACAACCGCCGGGACAATTGAAAAAAGGGTTACTGACTCTAATTGTTTCTACTTGCGGTTATTTTATGTATGTAATCATTATTCGTTGGTACAACATCGATGGCTGGGCGGCTATTTTACCGCAAGCGGTTGGTATGTTTGTTGGAGCATTTGTACTGACATTTAAGCATAAACCATTTAACAAATATGCAATTCGTAATATCGTATCTGGTCTACTTTGGGGAACAGGTAACTTATTCTTACTTCTTTCTTTACCACGAGTTGGTGTTGCAACAAGCTTCCCATTATCGCAAACAGGGATTATCATCTCAACGTTTGGTGCAATTGTCTTCTTAGGTGAAAAGAAAACAAAACGTCAAATGGTATTTATCGCGCTTGGCAGTGCTTTAATTATTGGCGGGGCTATTCTTCTTGGTATGACAAAAGCTTAATGGTACATCCTAGTTTCGGAAATGCTACTTTCTGAGACTAGGATTTTTTTGTATACAAGTCTTTTCTTTTTACAATTCTCTTTTATCAATGTTATCGTTTTAGCAATACATTTCCTACAGGAAGGATCAAAAAATATGCAAAAGAAACAAAGAGTGTTATTTATTGGTGCAGGTCGTATGGCTGAAGCCCTTTTTGCCGGACTCCTTCATACAAGTAAAGAGCATATTGTTGAGATTGTCGTATCCAATCAACGAAATCAAGAAAGACTCACAGCGCTGCATGAAAAGTATGCTGTTTCTACGACAACGGATTGGAAACAATATGTGGCAGATGCTGACGTTATCGTCTTAGCAATGCCTCCAGAAGCGCATGAACAACTGTTAACTGAACTCTCTCCACTTGTCAGCAATCAATTTATTGTAACAGTTGCAGCCGGTATTGGACCTTCTTATTTAGAATCAAAGCTTCCTAAAGGTACTGCCGTTGCTTGGATTATGCCAAATACAGCTGCTACAATTGGGAAATCCATTTCTTTATACACAGCAGGCTCTTTTGTAAGCAAAGAGCATATTGAAATCTTGCAAATGTTAGTGAAAGGTATTGGAGACGCACAATTATGTACAGAAGAAGAAATTCATCAACTAACAGCTGTCACAGGAAGCGCTCCTGCCTTCCTCTACTATTTTGCTGAGAGCTTAATTGAAGCAACAAAGCAGTATGGTATCGATGAAATGACTGCAAAACATCTCGTGATCAAGATGATTACCGGATCTGCTTCTATGCTAGAGAGCGAAAACAATCCTGCTCTACTTCGTGAACAAGTAACCACACCAGGCGGCGCAACTGCAGCTGGTTTGGAAGTGTTATATGAAAATAATTTCATGAACATAATTCAAGAAGCAATTGGAGCAACAAATAAAAAGGCTAGTGGAAAAGCAATTTAATTTTAAAACAAGCAGAAAAAATCTTATTTAAAGATGCTGTAATCTCACCTCTATATCAAAACGGAAAATCTTATTTACAGCGCTCTTATGTAAAAGGTATCGTTGAAGTTGATTTTGCAGGTCCATTAAACTTCAAATGGACAAAAATTGAAAAGTAATATACAAAAGGTATCCCCAAAAGGATACCTTTTTCTTTATGCTTCATTCCCTTTTATTACAGCTTGATTTCTCTTGAGTGAGATAGATATTTTATATCCAACCACAGCGATTATTTGAGTCACCGCAATAATCATGCATAAATACATAATATTTCTTGTTAGACTCTCTCCTCCAAATATAATTGTGTAATATCCATCTGCTGCGTATGTCGCAGGGAGTAATGTTCCAATTGTTTGATACGTATGTGATAGCATGACATGCGGTACCATGTTGACGGAAAATCCTTTCGCATCATTTACTTTATGAATCGTAAATCCAACTGAATCTTCCGTTAATCCTTTTATTGCTTCTGCGCTTCTTGGTTCCATAGCTTGCAACTTCCCAGCAACTGCTTGCTGTTTATAGCTTGATACCTCTTTATTTACATTGTCACGAACTTGCTTCGCAGCTTCTTCCATCATCTGCTTTGCCATCATAGCGCTTGCTTGGTTAATATGGAAATTTAAATCCGCCTTTCCTTTTTCACTTATATCTTTTGAAAAAGAAGCTGGAATTTCAATAATCATATCGTATACATGTTTATCCATTTCCTCTTTTGCTTTTTCCATAGACTTCTCTTTCTTCACTTGAAAAGGCAGGTTGTTCTGTAAACCTTGTGCGATTTTACTTCCCATGTTCGCATCTTGATTCACAATAGCAATACGGATTTGATCTGCTCTTTCATATACCCCGTCATACGCTGTTAGCCAAACACAAAAGAAAATAAGTTGGAATGCCAACGCTACCACAATTCCTATATACGTACCTGGTATTTTTAAAAACCGTTTAAATGTATTCATCTTCTCCTCCTTAGCAAGCAAGTACATACTTGCATTTATTTTTAAATAAATACTAGGGTCTTAATGCCCTAGCATATAAGGTAATATTATTTTCAATAAAATTCTCATCATTGATTTTCATGATTCGATTGTCAAAACGTAATTTGGATAGAAAATAACCAAAATTAATCCATATAAAATTCATGACTTGTGCTTCAATATTTGTATGGATAATTTTCCCTTTTTGCTGCATCTTTTCAAAATAAATCATCAATTCTTCTTTTAAGCCTTTTGGTATCTTAGCAATTTCATCATCTAATTCAGGAAATTCACCTGTTTCGCGTATACCAATAGAAATCATATCCTTCACTTCATTCAAAAATTTATGATAGTGCCTCGCTAAATTCTTCAAATCTGTTTCTAATTCCCACACAATTTCTGTTTGTAAAAACTGTTTTAAATGTGGTACATATGAAAATTCATAAACGGCTGCTTCAATGATGCCCTTTTTGTTTTTAAAATTACGAAATATGGTTACTTCATTGACGCCAGCGCGCATTGCGATTTCTTTCGTTGTTGCCGCTTTATATCCTCTTTCTTTCACTAACTCAATTGTTGCTTGAATAATTTTCTCTGCTGTCTTTGAGCGCGCCATATAATCCTCTCTTTCCAATGCAAGTAATCACTTACATTTAGATTATATAACTTTTCTAATTATTGTCAATCCGTTTTTTGGAAATTTTTAAGAACGATACTCGGAAAAATAATTACTCTTTCTTACATAAAAAGATAAATATTGGAAAAACTTTATTTGAAAACAACTAAGGAGGCTTTACAAAATGAGAATCTTATTTTCAATCCTTTTAGCATTCATGCTATTACCTGCAATGACAGGCTGTACACCTAAGAAACAGGATACAACTACTGATAAGAAAACGACAGAAGGTGGAAAACAAGCAGCTAACCAAGATTTAAAATTAAGCTTTAATGAATTTGATTTAAAAGCAAACTACAAAGATACAAAGAAAGACTACGAAGCTGACTATAAACATAAAACAGCAAGCGACAAGCCTGAGGTAAAATTAGAAGATCGTAAAACAAATGAAAAGCTAGCTGGAGATGAAGCATTAACAAAGCTCACTCCACTATTACAACAACTAAAATTTGATAAAGACACAAAAGATGAAGATGTCATTAATCAAGTAGTAGATGTATTCCAACTGGACAAAGACTATGAAAAATTCGACTTAGAAGTTGTCTTTACAGATGGAACGAAAAAAGAATATAAAATGCCAAAGTAAAAGGTGAACTCTAAAAGTACACCTATATGTATCATGAAAATCCGAACAGATAGAAATAAAGTAGCCCTTTTAACTTTCGTCTAAAGGGCTACTTTATAAATTTTTTTATTTTTCATTAAAACATTTTCTATGAAATCTTTTCCCATCCATTTTGTTATAATATACTTCATATTTCTCTCTCGTAGTTGGATCAAAGTATATTTCTCCTGTAAATAAATACCCTTTGGGTACTTCTGTACCATGATTATCTTGTAATCTTTTATCTTTTCTCTTAGCCATTAGTAAAATAATAAGGAAAATAATGATCTGTACACAAAAGTATATTACAATACCTTTCCACATACTATTCAACCTTTTCTACAATAACAGCTGTACCATACGCTACAATCTCACTCATATTATGACTTAGGCTTCCTGAATCAAAACGAACCATAATAATCGCGTTTGCACCCATTGCTGCGGCATTTTCAACCATGCGATCTAACGCATATTTTCTTGCGTCCTCAAGCATCTCTGTATACTGTAAAATCTCTCCTCCAAATAACCCTTTGAATGCAGCCATAATATCTTTCCCTAATCCTCTTGCTCGCACCGTTAATCCAAATACCGTTCCCAAAGTCTGTTTCACTTCATAACCTGGTAAGCTCTCCGTTGTTACAACGATCATTTCATTCAACTCCTTTAATATTATTATCATTATCAATAATGATAATAATAATATATGCAAAGAATGTCAAACATTCTTCAATTTCGGTTAAATATTTATAAAGTGAAACTTTAATCAGTGGGGGTCTTACTGCTCACGAATAGCGGGATAAACTAACTAGATACACCTTATGAAATAAAAAATAACTTTGTTTGAAAACAAAGTTATTTCGCTGATTTCTCTTCTTTTTTAAAACGGTCATAATAATTAACTGCTGTAGAAAGGTGCACCTCAATATCGCGAATGAATGAAGTGTCTCCTTCTTTCACTAATCGGTCTAATTTTTTCACCGCTTGTTCTGTTTCATTTAAAAAACCTACGTATAATTCATTTTCTCTTTCTTTTGATTTTGGAACCCGAATTTCTTTACGCACATTCTCAATATCTGCTAACGTATTGTCCGTTACCTTTTGTACGTCTTCTTTAAACTCCGGGAGTTTCATTGCCTTTCCAGATTGCTCTTCCGCTTTTTTCCAAAGCTTCATAGCCTCATTTACTTCATTATTAATTTTGTCTTCATATTGACTATGTACAGATTGATACACTTTCAAATCTTCAGGATTGTCTTCTTTATGGTTTGTTTGCTCTACTTTTTCTTTCGTTTCTTGTTTTGCTTCTTTATTACTAGTACATCCGGTTAATAGTAATGCACTACTAAGCAGAATCGCGCCCCAAGCTTTTTGCTTCATTTTAAACTGCTCCTTTTGTTCACTGTATGTCTTCTATCATTATTATAGCGATAACAAGTAAAAATTTACACGTATCTGCTCTCATTTCTACCTACAGCGATATTCTGTTCACAATATCGTCACTTTATCCACATTGCTTATATGACAATCCCCTTTTGTAGGTAAGAAGAATAAAACTAGCAAAGGAATACAAACTAACAATAGAACATTTATGTAAATCAAAAAGGAGAAGATGCCCATGAAAAAGCTACTCTTGAAATTCACGCTGTTGCTTATGTCTTGTACTTTCCTCTTGTCGCCAGTAAAAGTAGGCGCAGAAGAAAAAGCACGCATACAAAATCCTTGTCCTAGCCAATCAGCAATACAACTGAAAGATGATTTAAGAATACTTTGGATCGACCATACAATATGGACAAGGAATTATATTATAAGCGCCTTAGCAGGGCTGAAAGATCAAGATAAGGTACTAGCAAGACTAAAAAACCAAGATGATATTGGAAATGCAATAAAGCCATATTATGGGGAAGCAGCTGGTAATAAGCTGGCCAAACTATTAAGAGAACACATTCTTCTTGCAGGAAAAGTAGTAGTTGCAGCAAAAAGCGGTAATCAAGCAAATTTAAAAAAGTTTAACACAGAGTGGTATAAAAATGCTGATGACATCGCTCAGTTTCTTAGCAGCGCCAATCCAAATTGGCCAAATGCTGCATTAAAAGACCTATTGTATACACATTTAAAATTTGTTACAGATGAGGCTGTAGCAAGAATTAAAAAAGATTGGGATGCAGATATTCTTGCTTTCGATGAAGGAGAAGACCATATTATTAAAATGGCCGACATACTTGCAGAAGGTATTATAAAGCAATTTCCAAATAAATTTTAACAGCGCAAAGCTCCTTCCTAAATAGGAAGGAGCTTTGCTTTTAGCCCGCTATTGTAACAATTCAATACTTAAATTGTGGTTCTGTTTGTAGATAATAACCATTCCTAACATGCCCTACCCAGTTAGCAAAGAATTCTCTCCATGAAACACTATTAAAAAATGCGTCTACAGACTGTGTTTCCGAATTCCAATCTAATATTAAAAAGGGAGCATTTCCTAATTGCCAAATCCCCCTATTAACATCCGTTCCGGTTTCTCGAATTAATAATAATGGTAATCCGTATTGATAACCCATTGATGGTTCGATTTGTGAAAACGGAGTCCCTTCCCAAAATGGTGTTTGTGGTTCAAACGGCCCAACATTTGTTCTTAAACCTTGAACAAAAAATCTTTGAAAATTGACCGCTATTAATCCATAACTAGATAATACCATTCTCCGTATACTTGTTAATGGCGCTTCAGGATATTGATCACTTCGAGGGATTGTACGAGGAAACAGAAGAGCTTGTTCAATTTCTAAAATAAGTCGATCTAAAAATTGTTGTTGCAGTCGATTTAAAGTATTTACTGTACTTAAAAATACAGGAATTCGAAAAGCTTGATCAATTGCCTGCTACAGCTTTGCAGAATGATAGACACCTTGTTCAGTATTTATATAAGGACTACCAGTCACGTTTTCTTCCATTAGTATCTCTCCTTCCTTTTTGTTAATTAGTATATGTAATTTAAAAAAGAAAGTTTGGACATGGTTGGAGAATGGATTCAATAAACTAATAAAAAACTATCCACCTATTCTAGTGGATAGTTCCTTCTATTTATGCATTATACAGCTTCCTTCGCCCCTGTTAATGCTTTTATACCAGAAACGGCTTCTGCATGCTTTGCTTCATCAAATTCATTTTCACTCTTTGCGACAACGATTGTCGCAATCCCGTTTCCAATTAAGTTTACGATGGCTCTTCCTTCACTCATAAAGCGATCGACCCCAAGAAGTAACGCTAATCCTTCTAAAGGAATAACCTTTAACGCAGCTAACGTAGACGCTAATACAATAAATCCACTTCCTGTTACACCTGCAGCACCTTTAGACGTTAACATAAGCACTAAAATAATGGTAACTTGCTGTCCAATTGTTAAGTCGATACCAAATACTTGTGCTAAAAAGACAACTGCCATGGATAAATAAATAGATGTACCATCAAGATTAAAGGAATAACCTGTTGGAATAACAAGACCAACAACAGATTTTGAACAGCCATATCGCTCCATCTTATTCATCATTCTTGGCAATACAGATTCAGAAGAACTTGTTCCTAATACAATTAATATCTCATCTCGAATGAACTTTAAATAATTCCATAAACTAAATCCATACATCTTACAAATAATATTTAAAACAACAAAAACGAATAAGAACATCGTTATATATACTGACATCATTAATTTCCCAAGTGGTACAAGCGAAGCAAGTCCAAAGTGACCGATTGTATATGCCATAGCACCAAATGCCCCAATCGGTGCAGCTTTCATTACATAACCAATAATTTTAAAGAATACGTGTGAAAGTTTGTCTAAGAAATCAATGACTGAGTTTCCTTTTTCCCCAAGAGCCGCTAATCCTACGCCAAATAAAATGGAAAAGAATAATACTTGTAAAATATCACCTTTCGCAAACGCATCAACCATATTAGACGGAACGATATGGGTTACAAACTCAATCCAGTTAAGGCCATGTCCCCCGTTTTGGGTATACTTTGATACGTCTCCTTTTGCAAGCTCATTAAAGTTAAGGCCTTCTCCTGGCTTCATAACATTTACAACAATTAAACCAACAATAAGTGCAAAGGTTGTCACTACCTCAAAATAAATAAGAGCTTTTCCGCCGACCTTACCTACCTTTTTCATATCTCCCATTTTGGCAATACCGAGTACAATTGTTAAGAAAATAATCGGTGCAATTACCATTTTTACAGCATTGATAAATGTGTCGCCTATCGGTTTCATTTCTTTACCAACACTTGGCCAAAGTAATCCAACTAACACCCCAAGTACAATAGCTGCTAATACTTGAAAGGTTAAATTTTTAAAGAGTCGTTTCACTTTTCTTCTCACTCCCTTGATTTTTCTAAATTTTCTCTCTGTTTATTTCTAACATAATGATAGCGTTTACATGGAAAAGTGAGAAGTTTATGGTCATAACGAATATTTTGTTCATTTTGGTCTTAACTTTTTGTTTCTCGAAACACATAACGATTAATCGGTCTTCCAACTCCGCCATACTGAACTGCCAAGTGAATGACACCTCTTTTTTCTAAATAATCTAAGTAACGACGAGCCGTCACTCTAGCGATCCCAATAGCACGCGCCACATCTTCAGCAGAACGGGGTTCTTCTTGCTGTTTTACATACGTTACAATTTCATTTAATGTAAACTCGTTCAAACCTTTTGGTAAATTGCTCGTCGTTCTCTCAGAGCGCCCAGAATATAATAATAAATCCAGCTGCTCCTGCGAAATAGAACCAGAATCTCTTAAACTTATTCTATATTGGCGATACTTCTCTAATGCTTGCTGGATGCGATGCAACTTAAAAGGTTTAATAATATAATCTATTGCTCCATTTTGCAGCATAAGTTTAATCGTTTCCCTATCTTTAGCAGCAGAAACAACAATTACATCCGTTTCTAATTGCTGTTTTCGAAATTCCTGCAATACTTGAATACCATCCTTTTTAGGCATAAAGATATCCAAAATAACAAGATCTGGATTCATTTCTTTTACAAAGCGAATCCCCTCCTCGCCATTGCTGGCGATAGCAATTACTTGAAACCCTTTTACACTTTTTATAAACTCTTTATTTACTTCCTGAACCATTGGATCATCCTCTATTAGCACTACTTTAAATTCCTCTTTATACGCCATACAATTCCGCCTCCATCCCCATTGGAAAAGTAATGATAAAGCTAGTTCCTTCACCTTCAAAAGATGAAATTCTAATTTCTCCTCTTCCTTTTTCAACAATTTGTTTTACTAGAAAAAGACCATAACCCGTCCCGTCACGTTTATTCACAGTAAACCCTTTTTCATATAACCTTGGTAAATGTTCTTCTTGTATCCCGCATCCATTATCCTCTATTAATATCGCACACACATCCTCTGACTGCTCAATACTAATATCAATTCTCTTATTCGCTGCCTCAATTTGTTCAAATGACCCAAATGCGTTTTCTATTAAATTGCCTAATAATACAACAAAATCATGGTGATCTAATTGGTACGGAAAAGCTTCTAAATAACTATTTTGATCAATATTCACTTGAATTCCGAGCTCTTTTCCTCTACTTATTTTACTTAAAAGAAGCCCTGCAACGGCATCGTTTTTAATTGTCTCATTTAAAAAGTTTGCTACGTTCTCCTGTTCTTCTGAAGTGTTATAGGCAAGTTGTAATGCCTTACCGGCTTTACCGAGCTGAATTAAGCCTGCGATTGTATGAAGCTTATTCATATGCTCATGACTTTGCACGCGCAGTGCCTCAACAAAGTTCTTCACCCCAGTTAATTCTTCCGCAAGCTTCGTTACCTCCGTACGATCTTGGAAAATTGCCACAGCTCCTATTAATTCATTATCCTTCTTAATAGGTATACGATTGCTTAAAATGACCTTGCCACTTACCTTTATCTCTTCATTGTATACCGCTTGATTTTTCTCCACGATTTCCGGAAGCCTTGTATCCTGTAATATTTTACGAATAGGCTGTCCGACAACATCTCCAGTTACATGAAAAACTTGCTTCGCTTTCTCGTTAAAAACCGTAATCTTTTCTTGATTATCAATCGCAATCACCCCTTCATTCATGGAATGAAAGGTTGCTGTCCTTTCTTCAAGTATTCTTTTAATCTCATATGGTTCCAACTGAAACATCTGTTTTTTTATATGATTAGCGAGCATTAATGAACCTATCAATCCAAGTATTAAAGTTAAGATGACTATAAAAAGAATTTCTCCCCTTAATTCACTCATAATCTCAAAAAAGTTTGGTATCTTATTTCCTACAACAACAACGCCGATTTGGTTTAAGTTTTGATCTTTAATAGGCATAAAAGCACGAATAACAGTACCTATTTCTCCCTTTGCTTTTGAAAAATAAATATGTTCTGCAAATGCCGCCTCTTCATCGGCTCCTTTTGAAACTTTTCCAATCATTTCTTTCACGGGATGCGAATACCGAACTCGTTCCATATTCATAACAACAATATAATCTGTTTCATTAATAACCCTAATATTTTCAATAACAGAATTTAACGTTACCCACCCATTTTTTTCTTGAAGAGACTTCTTTACATCTGACATTTCGGCTACTGTTCGCGCTGTATTCATAGATCTAATTCTTAATTCTTTCTCTTCTTTTTGTTGAATATTGGCGACTATAATCCCGCCACCAATCATGAGTGAAACGATAACAACTGCATAAGAAAGAATCGTAATCTTCCAACGGATTGGTAAATTCCTCACACTTGGACCTCCTTTCCTCTAAAAGCATCTTTACGAATAGAAATCTTCTCGGTATGCTTACATTAACAACTTCAAAAGGAGAACGAAGATGAAAAAAGCGACTACTTTTATACTCCTTTTTATCGCCTTTATTGCAAGCGCTTTATTTATTTATTATCAGAAGCAGTCTCCTCAAAATGAATTCGCATATGACGATGATCAAGAAGGACTAAAAGACCAGATTGTCTTTAAATTTAGCCATGTTGTTGCAGAAAACACCCCGAAAGGGCTCGCTGCCAACAAATTTGCGGAACTCGTGAATGAAAAATCAAATGGTAAAATAAAAATTGAGGTCTTTCCTAACGGAAGCTTATATTCTGATATAGAAGAATTTCGTGCTTTACAATCTGGACAAGTACAAATGATTGCTCCTTCCACATCAAAACTTGGAACGTTCTCCCCTAAATGGGGTGTACTTGATTTACCATTTGCTTTTTTAAATTATGAAGCCTTACAAGAAGGCTTAAACGGAAAAATTGGGGGACAATTACTTCAATCCTTACAAAAAGATGGAATAAAAGGGCTTGCCCACTGGTCCAACGGCTTTAAGCAACTCACTTCAAACAAAGGACCTATTTATACACCAAAAGATATACAAGGACAATCTTTTCGCATTATGCAAAGTAATGTCATCCAATCCCAATTCAATTTATTAAAGGTTAAAGCGCATCAAGATTCATTCAATGCTACATATCAATTAATTGAATCAGGAAAAGTTGACGGTGAAGAAAATACCATTTCAAATATCTACTCTAAAAAATTCTATAACGTTCAAAACTATTTGACAATTAGTAACCATGGATATTTAGGATATGTTGTCATGATGGATCAAAAAACTTGGAACCAACAAACCCAAAAAACAAAGCAAATATTAGCGGAAGCACTTCAAGAAACTACCGCTTGGAATGATCAACAAGCCGCACAAATAAATAAAGAACAACTTGAACTTATTAAACAAAATTCATCGATTCAGATTCATGAACTAAACAATGAACAACGAAAAGATTGGGAAACAGCACTATTACCTATATATGATAAACTTGCTCCTACGATTGGAGAAGATTTGGTAGCAGAGCTGAAGGAATTACAGCGAAAATATCGTGTGCAGGGGTCATAATTGCCAAACTCGCAAAATAAAAAATCCGCTCTTTCTTCAGGTAATACTTTCGACTATCTGAAGAAAGGATGGGTTGACTATTATAATAAGAAATCTCAAATTATAATGATATGAGAAATTTTCAAACCCTCGAGACTCTTCACATCGTGATAAAATAGGAAACGCATAATGAAGTGGAATTTCCGCAGTATCAAAACAACACGAGTAATTGACGTAAATCAAAGGTATTGTTAAAATTATTACTGGAATTAATGTGAAAGTACTCACAAAATGTGTTTGTGAATGTGAAGTGATTCACAAACACTAACCTTTAATGTGAAAACATTCACAAATACTAACCTTGTTTCTTACAAAATACTTTTAAAAAGGAGTTATACGTTATGAAAAGAATCGTAACACTGAGCACTCGTAAACTAATGGATACGGTAAAACATGGTGGATGTGGTGCATGCCAAACATCTTGCCAATCCGCTTGCAAAACGTCTTGCGGAGTTGCAAATCAAAAGTGTGAAAACACAATGAACAGATAGGAAACAAGACATGTACCGCCCAGCTGCTTCCCAGATGGGCGGCCATTTTTATCCCGTATTAACAGGTATAACAGAAGTTTCACTTTATAGATAAAAGGAGCTTGATTATCAAGTATGATTCATCAATATAAACTAAACGGCTACAACATCGTACTCGATACCTATAGTGGATCGGTACATGTTGTCGACGATCTTGCCTATGAAATTATCGCGCTTTATGAGACTACTCCCGCGGAAGAAATCGTAACAATGATGCTGAAAAAATACGCACATGATGCAGGCATCTCTGAGCAAGACATTCGAGAAACAATTGCAGATATCGAAGAGCTGAAAAATGATGGACAACTCTTTACTGAGGATGAATATAAGAATCTCTCAATTGATTTAAGAAATCGCCAAACTTATGTAAAGGCCCTCTGCCTCAATGTCGCACATACATGTAACCTATCATGCGAATACTGCTTTGCCAGCCAAGGAAAATACAACGGAAATAGAGCAATCATGAGCTATGAGGTTGGCAAAAGAGCGATCGATTATTTATTGAAAAACTCCGGTCACCACCGAAACCTCGACATCGACTTCTTCGGCGGAGAACCGCTCATGGCCTGGAAAGTTGTTAAACAAATTGTCACTTACGCAAGAAGCAAAGAAAAAGAGTACAAAAAGACTTTTCGCTTCACCTTCACTACAAATGGCATGCTCTTAAACGATGAGGTCACTGATTTCTTAAATAAAGAAATGTACAACGTCGTATTAAGTCTTGATGGAAGAAAAGAAGTCCACGATCACCTGCGTAAAACAGTAACTGGAAAGGGAAGCTACGATTATATCGTTCCGAAGTTCCAAGAATTCATCGAAAAGCGTGGAGATAAAGAATACTATGTGCGTGGAACCTACACTCACAACAACGTCGACTTTACCAATGACATTTTTCATATCGCAGATCTTGGGTTCGACAAACTCTCGATGGAACCAGTCATCTGTGATCCTCAGGAACCATATGCACTTACCGAAGAGGACCTACCAGAGATTTACAACCAGTACGAAATTCTCGCCAAGGAAATGCTAAAGCGTGAGGAAGAAGGCAATGGCTTCACCTTCTACCACTATATGCTTGATCTCTCTGAAGGTCCTTGCATTCAAAAGAGAATTTCAGGTTGCGGCTCAGGAACCGAATATCTCGCTGTCACACCATGGGGCGAACTCTTTCCTTGCCACCAGTTCGTCGGAGATCAAGAATACAGTATGGGAAACGTCTGGGATGGAATTACAAAACAAGAAACGCAGTGCCAATTTAAAGAAAGCAACTGCTATTCTAAGCCCGAATGTCAGAACTGCTGGGCCAAGCTTTACTGCAGCGGCGGCTGCCCTGCCAACGCGCTGCACGCAACTGGCTCCATCAATGGAATCTATGATTTCAGTTGTGACATCTTCCATAAGAGAGTTGAATGTTCCATGATGGTTAAAGTGGCTGAATCCATGAGAGCTATGGAAAAAGCTGAATAAATACAAGGATATAATAAGAGGCTGAGACATAAGTCGAACGTTTGACTTATGCTCAGCCTCTTTAAAGATTTTTATACTTGTATACTCAAAATCCCTTTGATTTGTTTTTGGATGGTAAAACATGTTGCTCTACTCTTTCATATAGGGTCAGCAATTGTGTGATAATAGAAAATCTCGGTACGAACCAATACGAAAATAACGCTGAAATACATCCTATTAAAGCTCCTATTACAACATCAAAAGGATAATGAACTCCTACCCAAATACGAGAGATCGCTACACAAAATGCAAGCAGAAGCCATAACCACCCCATCTTTTTACGAACAAGCCAAAACGAAAAACAAATCGAAAAAAAGAGAATCGTATGGTCACTAGGAAACGAATTATCTACAGCATGGTCAACAAGTTTATTAACACCCGGCAACACTGCAAACGGTTGATAATTGAAATGAAATTTCCCTGCTATTTTTCCAATTACCTCAGCAATTACAAAAGCAATCATCGCCTGAATAACCATCATCCTACCTTTTCTAGACCCAATAAACCAATAAGCGATAATAATTAAGCCTAAAATATATACCATATATTCCGCCAAAAATACCATGGCTGAGTTTAAGAACGAATATTGTTTACCTAAATCATTAATTGCTCGAAAAACATCAATATTGAATTGAGAAAAAGACATTTTCAAACCCCTCCTTTATCGTAAGGTGATTGACTGATTGCCATATACCTTCTTGTATGCTTCTAATTTTATTATCGGAAAAAAGGTTTAAATGGGACTTAACTACTCCTTAACTATTTCTTAATTAAGAAATAGAAAATGTAATTGCAAAAGCTCATTTCTTCACAGGAAATAAAAAAACACGAGGAAAAGTACTTCTCCCTCGTGCGAAAACACCATTAAGATAACAACCAGAGCATCATGAATTGTTTGAACTGCCCCTTATATCTTTTGAATAAGAAGTGTAATCCAGAACTTGTGGTAAAATAAAAAAACTTTATACGTTTAAATTCCATAAAAGAGGAGGTTTAACCTTGAACCCAATTAATGATCATGTTAAAGAAGATTTAAACATTTTATTCGTCGGCTTTAATCCAAGCATTCGCTCAAGCGAGACAGGACATCACTTCGCCAATCCGAATAATCGCTTTTGGAAAATTCTCTATGAGGCAGGATTAACCCCTAAGAAATATGATGCTTCGGAAGACTATAAACTGTTGGATCTGGATATGGGTCTTACAAACATAGTAGCAAGACCAACTAAGGCAGCGGATGAAATTACAAAAGAAGAGTATAAAGAAGGAAAAGAGATTTTAAAACAAAAAATTATGCGATTAAAGCCAAAAGTAGTTTGTTTTGTTGGGAAAGGTGTTTATCAAGAATATAGCGGGCAAAAAGTAGCCCCGTGGGGACAGCAGCCTAAACCAGTCATACCTGGAACAATTGATTTTGTTGCTCCATCCTCAAGTGGGTTAGTAAGAATAAAGCTTGAAGAAATCGTAGAGGTTTATAAGCAGCTTGCGGAGTTAGTATGCAAATAAAGTGAAACTTCCATCAGTGAAGCTTTCTTCATCTCCCCGCTGATGGAAATCCTGCCCAATCGGGCTTTTACGACCAGTTATCCCCCACTTATCTTCTTCGCTCCGATGACCACGGTGGCGTCCAGCTCTTCAGAACTGGCCAAATGCGGTATCAACCCATTACGAGTAAATATCTCGACAGTATGAGGCGCCTGCCTCGCACTCGTCTCAACAAGCAGATGCCCGCCAGGTGCCAGCCAAAGTGGCGCCTCAGCCGCCACCCGCCGCTGTATATCAAGCCCGTCCGTTCCCCCGTCGAGCGCCGCACGCGCCTCGTATATGCGAGCCTCTGGGGGGAGCAGTCCGATTGCCTCGGTGGGTACATAGGGTACGTTCGCAACTAGGACATCAACGCGGCCCCGCAGTATGGCGGGCAATGGTTCATAGAGGTCACCTTCGTACACACGACCACCGGCTGCAGTGACGTTGCGCAAAGCGCACCGCACCGCAGCGAGGTCAATGTCAGATGCGTATAACTCAATCCGTTCCTGCATTACGGCTAGTACAGCGCCCAACGCACCCGAACCACAGCACAGGTCAACCACGACAGCTCCTGGCCTAGTAAGGGCGGCAGCCTGGCGGACGAGAAACTCTGTGCGATAGCGGGGTACGAAGACTCCCGGGTCCACCGCTATCCGCAACCCACAAAACTCTGTCCATCCGATGACGTGTTCGAGGGGCAAACCAGCTACTCGCCGGTCCACCATAGCGGCGAGCTCCGCCGGCGTCATGGCCGCAGAAATAAGCAACCGGGCCTCATCTTCGGCGAAAACACAACCAGCAGCCTGAAGCCTGTTGACGATGATTGTATACATGGCTCCTCCATGAAAACCATCACATTTGGCTTTCTCGAAACTCAAAGATGCTTTCCTTGAATCCATATATTCCCCTCCTGCCCATCTTCACAATCTGCTCGTTAGCTTAGTGAATTACATTGCAGTTCAGTTTAACCTTTATTTTCATCTGACAGTTGGAACTGAAATTTTTCTTATTACACTTTACAAAAAAACACACCAAAAGAGATGTCATCATGATATCTCTTTCGGTGTGTTTTTAATTTTGTAATTTACTTTTTTTCCATTACTGCAAAGTAATTATTTTCACTATCTGCAAAATTAAATACTCTACCTGAAGGCATATTTACAATTTCTCCGACTGTAACGTTTTTGTTTGATAAGTCACTATATAAATTATCGAAATTTTTCGAGAAGAACATTAAAGAAGGTGTTCCAAGATTTAATTCAGGCGACATTTTCGCAATAAATTCCTTATTATGGAGAATAATGCTTGTTTCAGCTTCTTTAATTGGAGCAATTTCAATCCATCTAAACCCTTGGCCATTATCTTCTTCAGAAACTACACGAAATCCTACTTTTTCTGTCCAAAATTGCACTGCCTCATCCTGGTTATTTACATATAACATAATTTGACCGACTTTATTAATCATTTTCTTTCCCCACTTTCTTCTAGTTCAGTTAGTAATGTTAACTCAAAAATACCTAACTTTTTATGCTTCAGTATTGGCTTCAGACACTCCAAAAAGAAGTCCTTGATTATCTAAACAATAAGCAAAGTAACCCATATTAGAAATAGCAGTTTTAGGTACAACCACTTGTCCACCGTTTTCAGTAACTTTTGTTATGTATTCATCAACTGAAGGTACTTCAATAGAATTAGTAGTTCTAGTAGCACCGTCAGGGGACTTCATTAATCCACCATCGATACCAGGTTTACCGCTCTCACCCGTAATAATAAACCAATAATCTTGTGGCCCAGGCATCTTTTCAAACTTCCAACCAAAACTATTTGTATAAAATTCAATTGCTTCTTCAGGGTTGGGAACTTGAAATTCAAACCTTAAAACTTTACTCATTTTAATACCTCCTTTTGTTTTTTACATAATAATTATACAGGAACATACGTTCTAATTCAATTTTAATTAGAATTAGTTTCATAATAAGATGTTCCTTAATTACAATACTGATCTACTAACTTATTTAGACGTTCTATATTTTCTGAAGATACATTTTCTGATAATCTTGCTCCAGCAATAATAGGAGCCCACTGAAAAACTTCATCCTTTGATAAACTGGTATTTTGACAATATATACGTAAATACATTTCAGCTAATTCTACTGAAGACTGTGAATACAATAAATATGTTCGATATACATCTGCACGAATATCCCCTGAGCTAGAATCAACCCAATCAATAATTTTCACATTATCATTACTCATGATCAAATTAAATGGATGAAAGTCTCCATGACATAGCCTAGGTTCAAATATTTTCTCCCCTTGAAATAATTTATAATACTGTCAAATTCGATGTCATTATATTGAAATCCTTCTGCTGCTAGACTGCCCTTTTAGTTAATGAAAAAAGATCCTGTAACACAGGGATCTAAACAAACTAACATTAATATTCTGCAATCGTCTATCTTGATCTGAATGATAACCCATTTTCTCGCAGAGCAGTCTTAAGTTTAGGTAAAGAGCTCAGTCCCATACCATGAAATTGCAAAATCTCATCTTCACTAAAGTTTGATAGCTGCTGTAAAGAAGTTATTCCATTGTTTTCTAATGCTCGTCTGGCTGACGCTGATAGCAATGAAAGAAATCCGTTGTCAGGTTTCCGTTCTTTCTCACAAATCGGGCACGTGGGACAATCGCTACTTTTATAGTATTTGTGTCCTTTGTCGCAAATTCTTAAACTATTCTTTGAGGTTGGCATTTTTGATGCCTCCTTTTCTCCATCACTAACAAGATTAGTTTTCACATCTCAACTTAACAATAATTACAGCACCTTTTTATTTCAGATATTCTTTTCCTTTTTATCGTAAAAAACACCCCTTTAGATAATCAAATCTAAAGGGGTGAATCATCGTGACTTTATTTCAAATCCACAGACTGTATTACTTAAACTGCTTCATTAAACGCCATTGTTTTCACATTCGAAAATTAACAACAAGCCATTTCTTTTGCGCTTAAACCAAGCGTCTTCGCTGTTGAATTATGAATTTCTTTGAAAATCTCAGGGTTTTCCACTAGTGACACGCCATAAGAAGGAATCATTTCTTTTATTTTTGTTTCCCACCCTTTTATACGTTGTGGGAAACATTTTTCTAATACCTCAAGCATAACGTGAACGGCAGTAGAAGCCCCTGGAGAAGCTCCGAGCAATGCAGCTACCGATCCATCAGAAGAACTAACAACTTCCGTACCAAATTGAAGCGTTCCTTTACCACCGGCATCAGTATCTTTAATAACTTGCACACGTTGGCCAGCTACCACTACATCCCAGTCCTCACTTTTAGCGTTCGGAATAAACTCTCGTAATTCTTCCATGCGTTTTTCATTCGATAACATAACTTGCTGGATCAAGTATTTTGTCAATGCCATCTCTTTTGCACCTGCCGCCAACATAGTGAAGACATTATTCGGTTTTACGGAACCTATCAAATCAAAATTTGAACCCGTTTTTAAGAACTTTGGTGAGAAGCCGGCAAACGGTCCAAACAACAATGTTTTTTTGTTGTCGATATATCTTGTATCAAGATGCGGAACGGACATTGGCGGAGCACCAACCTTAGCTTTACCGTATACTTTTGCATGATGCTGCGCTGCAACTTCGGGATTGTTGCATACCATAAATAGTCCGCTTACTGGGAACCCTCCAATATGTTTTGACTCAGGAATACCGGTTTTTTGTAATAAAGGCAGACTTCCGCCCCCACCGCCGATAAAGACGAATTTTGCAGTATGATATTCGATTTTACCGCTATCGATATCATGCACTTTCACTTCCCACAAGTCACCGCTAGTACGCTTAATATCCTTAACACTATGTTTGTAGTTTATCTCGACGTTTTTACTCTGTAAGTGATCAAACAACATGCGTGTTAAAGCCCCAAAGTTGACATCTGTTCCAGAGTCAATTTTGGTTGCCGCTATCGGTTCATTCGATGTACGACCTTCCATGATAAGCGGAATCCATTCTTTCAGCTTTTCAAGATCCTCGGAAAACTCCATCCCTTGAAACAGCGGATTGTTTGAAAGCGCTTCAAAACGTTTTTTCAAAAACGCTACATTTTTTTCTCCTTGTACTAAACTCATATGAGGTATTGGCATGATAAAGTCCTGCGGATTACGAATCAGATTGCTGTTTACAAGATAAGACCAAAACTGTCTTGAAAGCTGAAACTGTTCATTAATTTTTATAGCTTTGCTGATATCTACAGATCCGTCAGATTTTTCAGATGTATAGTTAAGCTCGCATAGTGCAGCATGGCCCGTACCTGCATTATTCCATTCGTTAGAGCTTTCTTCTCCTGCATCTGCAAGTTTTTCAAAGACTTTGATTTCCCACTCAGGTGCTAACTCTTTCAGTAATGACCCCAAAGTCGCGCTCATGACTCCAGCACCAATTAAAATAATGTCTGTTTTTTTCTGCATTTTGCTCATGATAACCTTCCTCATCCCCTATATTTACAAAAAAGAGTAGGCGCTCCTGCTTAGATGTCACAAAAAGCAATGCGCCACCTAGACCCCACCTAGGAACACACCTTTTCTGTCTCAATTATAACCGTTCATATTCTATTATAATTATTTACAAGGTAAAATATCTACTGTTATCTGATAATTATAAACTATTTAAAGCTGTTTAAAAAGGAAGAATTTCATCTAGAAGTCCCTAACTCAGCTTCTTGCAAGGGTTAAGGCTTTAGTTTACCGTTACTTGTGGTATGGTTCTCAGCACTTAATAGTTTGGAGTAAAGTCTGATTATTCTCTGCCTATGTTATGTGACGTATAATTTTATGAAAAGTCCTAGGACAGATAAACGCGCCCTAGAGATTTTGACTGATAGGACGTTTTTTACTATAACGGGAATATCGTTTTCAATATAAATTTTGCTAGAAAGCCTCTCTTCTACTTTTCCATTCATAGCACTTCTGGCAGTTCGGCATCCATTAATCGTTCGAGGAATTCCCTTCGATTATCGCCATCCTTTTAATAAACAATTAGACACCTTAATTTTACTATATTCCTTTATACTCAGATTGAGCATACAATTTGATGGAATTAGAACAAACTTTATACTGTCTCATAAAGTTTGCTTTTTGGCATCCACTTGGATGTTGCAAGGTACTAGAAAACGGGGCAGGATAGGTTAAGAATGGTTGTTGAAGAGCGAAACCATCGTTCTATTTATTCGTGTTCGCAGATATGAATGAATAGAACGAATTGGAGGAGGAGGATAAATGAAAGCAATTATGTATACAAAATACGGTCCACCCGACGTTCTTCAGTTGAAAGAGATAAAAAAACCTACTCCTAAGGAAAATGAAATACTGGTAAAAGTAAAAGCGACAACCGTAACAGTAGCAGATATTCGGTCAAGGAGTTTTACAGTCCCTCTCTCTGTTTGGCTACCTGCTCGAGTAGCATTGGGTTTTAGACAACCAAAAAAAGAGATATTGGGGATGGAGTTAGCTGGAGAAGTTGAGTCAGTAGGGAAAGATGTCAAGCGATTTAAGGAAGGTGATCAAGTTTTTGCAGCTTCCCTAGTGGGTTTTGGTGCTTATGCCGAGTATAAGTGTCTACCTGAAAGTGGACCAGTATCCATTAAACCCAACAATTTATCTTTTGAGGAAGCCGCTGCCATTCCAATCGGGGCACGAACTGCATTGTTTTATCTTAGAAAAGCTAACATTAAGAGTGGCCAAAAGGTTCTTGTTTATGGTGCTTCAGGAAGTGTAGGAAGTTATGCAGTACAGATTGCCAAGTATTTCGGGGCAGAAGTTACAGGGGTATGTAGTACCACGAATTTAGAATTGGTAAAATCTCTGGGGACCGATCAAGTAATTGATTACACTAGAGAGGATTTTTCGAGTAAAGGCGAGACTTATGATGTTATCTTTGAAGCTGTAAACAAGAGTTCGTTTTCAAATTGTATGAAATCGCTAAAGAGGGACGGAACCTATATAAATGTCACTGTACCATTACCAAGTGTTCGAATGCTATGGACTAAATTGACAAGCAACAAGAAAATAATTCTGAGTCAAAATTCACCTGAAAATTCCGAAGCGCTAAACTTCCTCAAAGAACTTGTTGAGGCTGGAAAGTTAAAAGTGGTCATTGACAGATATTATGCGTTTGAAGAGATAGTTGAAGCTCATAGATATGTCGAGAAAGGACACAAGAAGGGAAATGTCGTCATAACTGTGGAACATGACAATAACCCCCAATAAATAAAGTACTATTAGATTAGAGCAGAAGAAATTCATTTATCCTACATCAACGGGCAGTAAAGGGGTACAGCCTAGATACATGTAATAATAGGTCATAGGATTACTTTTATTTCCAATCAGATTTAAAATTGGGGTTTTTATCTATTATTTTTCAATTTATTATCATACAATTGAAACGAAATGTTTTCAGTAATTAACCAATGTGAAATTAGAATACACCCATAATAGACGTAATAAAACCTAGTTATAAATTCAATAAGCTTTGTTTGGAAATAAAAATAAGGATAATACTCAAAATTATACGTATCTAAGCTGTACCTCAGAATCTCTTTCCCTTGCAGGAAGTCGTCCCTTATTTAAAACACAACAATCGTTGTATTAGCCGTTCATCTTTTGTAGTCGTATATATTTAATCAGAGCAACTAATATTTTTTCTTCTAACAACTCGAAGTCTTGATTCATCTTGATTTTCTTTGTATCGTACAAAAATGAATCGAATAAATACGGAATTCTTGGAACCGCACATCCACGCTTGTTTTGGCTCACATGTTCCCAACAATATGTAAAAAAATTCATTATTTAAAAAACTATAAATAAAGACTAAAAAAGCTGATTAATAAAATACCAACTCTTTTAGTCTTTATTTATTAAAAATCTATTTTAGAGGAAGTATATACTTCTTCACCTTATTACCGTTTTCTTCTATCCATACTAATTCAACTTCATCATTGTTATTAGAAACTCTTTCTTTTGGTAGCGTCATTTCTACAACACCA
The DNA here is from genome assembly GCF_036963045.1 of Bacillus sp. JJ864. Taxonomy (NCBI): domain Bacteria; kingdom Bacillati; phylum Bacillota; class Bacilli; order Caryophanales; family Bacillaceae; genus Bacillus; species Bacillus sp. JJ864. The sequence continues at coordinate 62,722 of NZ_JBALLY010000021.1, forward strand.
TCATAAACTTTTAAAGGAGTCAAATTAGAAACAGGTTTTGAAAACTCTGTTGTTTTTATTCCATCCGTTTGATTTGCTCCTTGAAGATGCGGATTTATATATAAATAATAAAAGAAATCATCATCCCCACGAGTTAATTTTTGAATTTGTATTTTAACATCATATGCATATTCTGAAGATTTTTCCCTTTTAACAAATGATTTCACCGTAAACTTAAATTTATCTGTTTTTACTTCTTGATTAAAACATAATTTTTCTGTCACAATTTCAAAATCTTTAAATTTATTATTCACATGATTATATTGAAATACAATCATAAATATCAAAGGAAATAATAATAGTAACCAATATTTTTTTTTCACAAAAAAACCTTCTTTCAAAACTTAAATGACAATCTGTCCTTGGTTGATCTTTATTATTTGATCTGAAATTCTTTTCAAAAAATCCTTATCATGACTTGACACTAAAATTGTTTTACCTTCTAATTTATATTTAAATAATAAATCACATAATTTATTTACACTTTCTTCATCTAGAGCATTAGTAGGTTCATCTAAAATTAATAATTCAGGAGATCCTAAAATAGCTTGAGCAATTCCTAATTTTTGTTTCATTCCTAATGAATATTTTTTTACTTTTCGTTCATCTTTAGGATTTAAACCAACTATTTCTAAAACAGTATCAATACTCTCCTTATTGGAAGGCCCTTGAATAGATGCTAATAATTTTAAATTCTTAAATGCAGAAAATTCTTCAATAAACCCTGGATTTTCAATTAATACTCCAGCAGATACAGGGAAAATTTCATCAGTCTGCAATTTTTTTTGATTTATATAAATTTCTCCCTTATCCAACTTTATTAAGCCTAATATAGCTCTAAACAACATTGTTTTACCTGAACCATTAATTCCTTGGAATCCATGAATATTCCCCTTATTTAAAGATAAAGATATATCATTTAATACAGTATTTTTTTTCAAACATTTAGTAATATGACTAATTTCTATATATTTCATAATTAAGTACCTTCTTTCGAATCCAAAAATTCCAAATGATTAAAGATATAATAACTAATACCTAAAAGAATAATTATTATAATAAAAACTCCTAAAATTGGTTCCCAAATCAATAAATTAGACGATAGATTAATTCTACTTACCATACTATAATTCAATGGGTTCAATGGTATATAAAC
>NZ_JBALLY010000022.1:0-5507 GCF_036963045.1 Bacillus sp. JJ864
TTTTAGGTGGGCGAGAGCGAGTGCAGAATCCTTTTTTCTGCATAGCAGCAATCTATATGTCGAAAAGTCAAAATGGCTTTATATATTACTTTTAAGGAAATTTCCGATAATGAGATTTATGTAAAAAATTGAAATAAAACTTTTAAAAGAAGAAAAGTAGAAAAAACTCCTGGTTAAACAGGAGTTTTTTCTATGTCTAGATTAATAGAGATATATTTAGAATCTTTTATCCTGAAAATGTAGTGAAAAGTAGATATGCGTTTAAAATAGCGATAACAATTGCAATAAACCAAGCGATCACTTTGGTCCAAAGTGAGTTTGTAAATTCACCCATTTTCTTTTTGTCACTAGTAAACATAACAAGTGGAATAACTGCAAAGGAAAGTTGAAGAGATAGGATAACCTGGCTTAATACTAAAAGATCCGTAGTTCCTTTTTCTCCGTATATTAGCGTAATAATGACTGCAGGTATAATTGCAATTAAACGCGTAATTAAGCGACGGATCCATGGGCGTAAACGAATATTTAAAAATCCTTCCATTACAATTTGCCCAGCTAACGTACCTGTTAGCGTAGAATTTTGTCCCGAGGCTAATAAAGCAACGGCGAATAATACGCTCGCAACGCCACTTCCAAGAATCGGATTTAACAATTGATAGGCATCTTGAATTTCGGCCACTTCGGTATGCCCTGTTTGATGAAAAGCAGACGCAGCTAATATTAAAATTGATGCATTAACAAATAAAGCCAACATTAATGCGATTGTAGAGTCAATCGTTGAAAACTTAATCGCTTCTCGCTTTCCTTTAGGTGTACCTTCATAATTTCTCGTTTGCACGATAGAAGAATGTAAATATAAATTATGCGGCATAACCGTAGCTCCTAAAATTCCAAGTGCGATAAACAGCATTTGTGGATTTTGAATTATCTCTTTACTTGGAATAAAGCCTTTTGCAATCTCATTTAACTGTGGATGTGACATAAAAAGTTCGACACAAAAACAAACAGAAATCGTTGCAATTAAACTAATAACAATCACTTCAATATAACGAAATCCTTTATTTTGCAATAAAAGTATTAATAAGATATCAAATGAAGTAATGCATACTCCCCATACAAGAGGAACATGAAATAAAAGGTTTAATGCAATAGCGGCACCTATGACTTCCGCTAAATCACAAGCTGCAATAGCTAATTCACATAATATCCATAAAACGAATGACACAGGTTTACTAAAATGATCACGGCATGCTTGTGCTAGGTCTCTTCCTGTTACAATCCCTAACTTTGCAGATAGTGCCTGCAAAATAATAGCCATAAAGTTAGAAATCAAAATGACAGATAGTAACGTATAGTTATAAGCAGACCCTCCAGCTAACGATGTAGCCCAGTTTCCAGGATCCATGTATCCAACTGCAACGAGATAACCAGGTCCCATAAATGCAAGGAGCTTTCGAAGTGAATTTCCTTTCTTCGGGACCCTCATACTTTTGTACACTTCACGTAAACTAGGATCGCTGTTCTGTTGCCGCCAGCCTTCCTGGTGTGATACAGCAACCGCACTTTTTCCTTTGACTGTTTCTAATTCATCCATAACATATCCTCTCCCGTTTAATTTGGTTTATTTAAAGCGAAAAGAAAGATAATATAATATTTTTTATTTTTAAAACCTAAAATATGGTTTGTTTTTTCTTTGGTCAAAAAAACGGCATTACGCTTTAAAAATTTACCTAGACCAACTTTTTTAGTCTGGTTTAAAAATATGATGTGTGATTAAATTTTATGCAAAAGGGAGAAAATAGGTGAGCATAAATATGTTTATTTCTGTCATGAAATATATGTACTTGTTAACAGACAACATTTATCCCGTAAAAGCCCGATTGGGCGGGCTTTCCATCAGAGGTGGAAGAAGAAATGCCTTCACTGATGGTTAGTTTCACTTTATTTTGAGAAGGCGCATGATTCTGAATAGAATTTGAACTGGAATTATTAGTATGACGGATAGACTTAAATCTGTTGATAATATTTTAATGCTCTTGTAAAATTATACTAGTTTCTATTTATGCAAACGTTTTCGTAGATTTGGAGATTTTAACTTGTAATCTACAATTTTTCTATATTTTATGAGAGGCAGGTGTAAAAAGAATGATGGAATTTATTTGATTACTATAATACTTCAGTAGTATAACGGCTAATATTCGGAAAAGGGGAAGTAGGAGATTTATAAATGATTGAAGTAAAGAATGTTACGAAGAGTTATAAGATTTTAGAGCGGAAGCCAGGTTTAATGGGCGCAATAAAAGCTTTAATAAAACGTAAGTATTATGATAAGCAGGCGGTAAAACCAATTTCTTTTTCTGTTGAAAAAGGGGAAATGGTTGGGTATATCGGATTCAACGGTGCTGGAAAGTCAACCACTATTAAAATGCTGTGTGGAATTTTAACTCCAGATACTGGTGAAATTAAGGTGAATGGAATTATTCCGTACAAAAATAGACAGGAGAATGCGAAAAATATTGGAGCTGTTTTTGGACAACGTACACAACTTGCCTGGGATATTCCGGTGCGGGAGTCTTTTGAACTATTAAAACATGTTTATGAGATTCCAAAAACAAAATATCAGGAAATGTTGCATTTATTTGAAGATGTACTGGATCTTGGGGATTTAATGCCATTACCTGTTCGCCAGCTATCACTCGGACAAAAAATGCGTTGTGAGTTGGCTGCTGCCTTTCTTCATCAACCTTCTGTTGTGTTCCTAGATGAACCTACAATTGGTCTAGATATTGATGTAAAGGCGAAAATACGTAGTTTTATTAAAGAAATGAATAAGAAATTGAACGCAACAGTTGTATTAACTACACATGATATGCAGGATATAGAAGAGCTTTGTGAGCGGATTATTATTATTGATAAAGGGACTATTATTTATGATGGTGAATTACAAAATCTTAAAGATCGTTTTTCATATAATCGTATCCTATCTTTAGAATTAGAAGAACAAACAATACTTGAGATTCCCGTATCATTACAAAATGACATAGCGATACAAAAGAGTGAAATAGAAAATACATCTTACGTAGAGCTAAGTTTTCATACAAAAAATGTTTCATCGGAATTTGTACTGTCAGAACTGGCAAGGCACAATAAGATACTAGATTTAACGATTTCAAATCCGAAATTGGAGACGATTATTAAAGATCTTTATCAGCACGGAGGTGAGGAATCCCTTGAGGAAATATTGGGAAATGCTTAAAATGCAGATAAAGCTAGATACTTCATATGCAGCGTGGTATTGGGCAGGTACGTTTGCGATTATCGTTAAATTATGTACGTTATATTATTTTTGGAATGCTGTATATGAGAATAAAGAGACTGTTGGAGAACTTTCACTGACGAATATGCTAACGTATATGGTTATTGCTTTGTTATTGGAACAATACGTATCAGGAGTAGGGAACAATTTAGCGAGAATGATTAAACAAGGTGACATAGCGATGGAACTTATGAAGCCCTATCATTTGTTAGATAAACTTGTTGCGATGGATATAGGACAAAAGATTTCTAACTCTATGCGTACAACGTTTCCTATGCTGCTTTTTGCCATCTGGTTTGTAGGGATTCAACTACCACAATCATTAGAGTCTTTTCTATTATTTACGGTAAGTGTAATTTTAGGTGTTTTAATTGGCACTCAGTTAGATCTTATTATTGGTATATTAGCTTTTTGGACTGTTAATATATGGGGACTTCGACTTCTGCGAGAGTCTGTTATTCAATTTTGTTCCGGGGCACTTGTCCCATTAACGCTTTATCCACAATGGTTTCAAGAAATTAGTATGTTTTTACCTTTTCAATCTATGGTCTATATACCTGTTTCTATTTATACAGGTTCAATATCAGGGACACAGGCTTATATGGCAATTGCGACACAATTCATGTGGTTAATTATTATTACAGTACTTGTCAGATTCTTATGGACGTTAGCAATTCGAAAAATCACAATATTTGGGGGGTGAGTGAATTGTTGCAAACTCTTAAACGATACTCATTCTTATACATTGTCTATTTTAAGCAGCACTTGAAAGTTATGATGGAATATAAAGTAGACTTTTTAATAGGAATTTCTTCAGTCTTCATTCAACAATTTGCCGCTATCTTTTTTATAAAAGTAGTATTTGATCACATTGAAACTTTAAAAGGATGGAATTTTTATCAAATTCTCTTAATCTACGGAATTGCTTTTGCAGGAAGGGCAATCCATCATATTTTCTTTGATAATTTATGGACGATTGGATGGCAATACATTCGGACAGGAAATTTAGACCGTTTGCTTATCCGTCCTATTAACCCGTTGTTTCAAATTATAGCGGAGCGTGTTCAGCAAGATGGAATAGGACAACTGATCATAGGGGGAATTGTTCTTTATTATTCCATTAGTAATCTCGATATTGCTATTACACTGGGAAATGTACTGATACTCATCATTATGATCATATCAAGCGGTCTTATCTTTGTTGCATTAAATTTATTTTTTATTACGTTTTCTTTTTGGATGACAGATAGCCTTCCCATTGTATCAGCAGTATTCAATTTAAGTGATTTTTCACGGTATCCGATTACGATTTATAATAAAGTTATCGCATTTATTTTAACGTTCATTATTCCTTATAGTTTTACATCCTTTTATCCAGCGGCTTTTTTCTTCGATAAGGGGTATAAATGGGTTTCATTGTGCACACCACTCGTTGCTATCATACTATGTTTCATTGCTTATCGTTTTTGGAAATTTGGGCTAAGTGCATTTACTAGTACAGGAAGTTAATCTTAAAAAATGTATGTAATGGGAGGGGGATACAGTTGTTAGAGTTAGATGGTATGAATATGACGGCATTAAGAAAATATGCTAGTGAATTTTGTAAAGATAAGAATTGGGAGGGTATCTTCGCGGAAGCTGTACATTTGTACGTAGCAGAGAATAACTCTAAACAGATGTATTTTTCTATATTCTTATTAGGAGAAATTTCGTCATACAATAGGGAAGTTCTTGATTATTTAAGATGTAAGGTTAGTCAAAATAATGATTGGCGGGCGCAAGAGGTGCTAGCTAAAGCGTTTGATACATTTTGTTCTAAAACAGGGTATGAAAATGCCCTTCCAGTTATAAATGAATGGTTGTCGGATAAGAACGCAAATGTAAGAAGAGCTGTTACAGAAGGATTACGCGTATGGACATCAAAACCATTTTTTAAGGAAAATCCTGAAGTAGCAATACAATTACTTTCAAATTTAAAGAATGACCCTAGCGAATATGTAAGGAAGTCAGTTGGAAATGCGATTCGTGATATTTCTAAAAAACATAAAGAGTTAGTTCAGAGGGAATTAAGCAGTTGGGACTGCAAAGAACCATTTATATTATTTACGTATCAAATTGCAAGTCGTCATATGATTTGAGATAAATGCTGTTTGGGTAAGTAGTGATAATTTTTTATATATATATCCTACTT
>NZ_JBALLY010000023.1:0-20100 GCF_036963045.1 Bacillus sp. JJ864
TTTTCTTACAAAATGCACATCTTTTGCACAACTTTTATGTATATTATGAAGGAAAATTGTATATTTCTGTTCTGTTCTATTGTATAATGATTTATAGAAGTTACTTATTTAAAATAATTATTTTTTTAGAGAAGTTCGTTATGTTTAGATAAGTAATTATAAGTAATACAAAATTTGTTTGAGTATAATTATTAAAATGTGAAATAGTACAGAATTTGTACTTTTATAAGGAGAGTGAGTAATGTATGGTAACACTATATAGTTCTCCAAGTTGTACGTCTTGTAGAAAAGCGAAATTATGGCTAGAGGAAAACCATATTCCTTATACAGAACGTAATATTTTCTCTGATCCATTATCGATTGAGGAAATTAAAGAGATTTTACGTATGACGGAAAGCGGAACAGATGAGATTATTTCAACTCGTTCTAAAGTTTTTCAAGAATTAAATATTAATTTAGAATCTTTACCTCTTCAAGATTTATATAAGCTTATTCGCGATTACCCAGGTATTCTTCGTCGTCCTATTATCATTGATGAAAAACGCCTGCAAGTTGGTTATAACGAAGATGAAATTCGTCGTTTCTTACCACGAACAGTGAGAACGTTTCAATTGCGAGAAGCGCAGCGACTTGTAAATTAATATAATATGACAAAGGAACTAATTCCCACTCCTGCTTTAGCAAGAATGTGCGAATCAGTTCCTTTTCGTTTTGTACGGAGAAGATACTGTATATTTCGTTAAACGCCCGATATTGCATGAGAGTTTACCTATGTTTGTACTGTATATAAATCTCGCTGCTATGCAGAAAAAACATGCCCTGCACTCGTTGTCTCTTTTTGTTTTAACCCGTGCACGTGGCAGAAAAAGGCCCTGACCGCTGCTATGCATGGCCAGATGCTCTCGTCCTCACTAAAAAGAAAGAGGTTTTTAATTTGTATTTATAGTAGAAAGCAAAAGTCTGATCATAATCAGTGAGTAATCGTTCAAGTATTTCGCAGCTTTACTTGGTTTACAACAATTCCAACTAGTAGCACTGTAATCATAAAAAGAAAAGGAATGCTTGCCGTGAAAAGTGGTTTTGTCTCGAAAAATGATTGAATATTTTCTTCATGCATTACCATGCGACCTGCTGTGTAAGCTAAGATGGCAGCGCCGATATAAACGAGAAGAGGAAATTTTTCCATGCATATTAAAATAAGTTTACTTCCCCAAATAATAATAGGAATAGAAATGAGTAATCCGATAATAACTAATGTAATATTTCCATGAGAAGCTCCTGCGATTGCCAGTACATTATCAAATCCCATAACAAGATCTGCAAAAACGATTGTTCGTACAGCTTGGAATAATGTTGTTTTTGCCTTAATACTAGAAAGATTATGGCTGTTATCTGTAAGAAGATTGATTGCTATGAAAGTAAGTAAAATGCCGCCTGCTAATTGCAAAAAGGGAATATTAAGCAAGTAAACGGCCATTATTGTGAGTAGAATCCGTAATATGATGGCTAAACCAGTTCCTAAAACAATCGCTTTATTTCGTTCTGCTTCTGGTAAGTTTCGACTAGCGAGTGCAATGACAATGGCATTATCGCCGCCTAATACAACATCGATACCAACGATGATAAAGATGGATGTGAGAAAGTCTAAATCCATTCAATTTGCCTCCATTTACTCAGTCCTAATAGAAAGAAAAATCGTCTATCAGGAGTGGATTTGTTTTCATTCGCGTCATATGTAAGAGAAGGATTTTTTTATGTATCGTAAGCATGTTTCGTTTACATCATATGCAGGAAAAAAGAATATAGGACAATCATTTCCAGCGATAGCATGTCCAATGTTTTTTCTGAAATAAGAAGAGGGGAATCCATTTTAACTTTCCGACGCTATTAGTTGCTGCTATGAAGAAAAACCATGCCTTGCACTTGCTTTCTCTTTTTGTTTGAAATTATGTCCGTGGCAGAAAAGGGCCCTGACCGCTGCTATGCATGGCCAGATCCTCTCGCCCATCTAAAAAAAAGCGGTTTTTTCAATTTGTATGTATATTATTGAATGAGAAATTAGGTAAATGACTGTTTTTTTGGCAAATAAGGTGATTTTATTTCCATTCTGGCGCATCTTATCATAAAATGAGAGTACAAGATTCTAACTTTTTTTGTAATATGATTGGGGAGTCCCTTCATAACCATTCCAAATAGGAAGGGAGAGGTGCATTATGGATATTGAAAGAGTTAATGATCATACGATGAAATTTTATATCTCGTACATTGATATAGAAGACCGCGGATTTAATCGTGAAGACATTTGGTATAATCGCGATAAAAGTGAACAATTATTTTGGGAAATGATGGATGAAGCACGTGACCATGATGACTTTTTTATAGATGGGCCGCTTTGGATTCAAGTGCAGGCGCTTGAAAAGGGAATTGAGGTACTTGTAACGAAAGCACAGCTTTCGAAAGACGGACAAAAATTAGAATTACCAATTGGTCTTGATAAGATAATCGATATTCCTTTAGATGAACGAATTGAATCGTTATTTGAGCAGGAATTAGAAGAAGAAGCAGGAGCAATTTTTAACGAAGATGGTACATTCGGTTTTTTAATTAAATTTGACGACTTTGAGCATGTGATTTCATTAAGTCATCGACTTATATTTGAAGAGATAAAAGATGAATTATATTCATTTGAAGACCGCTATTATGTATATGTCGAGTTTGATGAGGTAGTGCACGATGAAGAGGAGATTGACCGTGTTTTAAGCGTGGTCTTAGAATATGGAGAGGAATCCGCTTTAACAATTCATCGTGTTCGTGAATATGGAAAGCAAATTGTTGCTGAAAGGGCACTTGAAACAATTCGTCATCATTTTTCTTCTGGAATGTAGGCCGATTTCCTTATAATGAAATCGGCTTTTTAAATGTGTATATACGAACAGTGATTGTAAGTAAGGGGGTCGGATATGAAAAATACGTTGAAGCTATTGTTCTTTTTAGTTGGTTTGTTTACGGTATTTATTTCGTTGCGTCTTTTTATTGATGTAACATTTTATTCAGATGTAATGGGCATTAAAGATATTTCGTTTTTAGGCATCTTAAGTATTTTATTTACAATATCAGGGTTTCTAATTGGTTTTGTCATTTTTTTAGAAAATCGTCATCCCTCGAAAACATTAACTTGGTTAATGGTGCTTGGCATTTTTCCGGTAGTTGGTTTTTTTGCATATCTTCTGTTTGGACAAAATTTTCGAAGGAAACGAATGTTTCAAAAGAAAGCGCTTCTAGACGAGCAAGCATTTTTACAGTATAAAGGGCATGAGTACGATCAAGACCGTATATTGAAAAAGCATGGCCATCAAGAATTGTTATTTCGGTTAGCGGATCGTCTAGGGGCATTAAATATTTCCTTTCATACGGAAACGAAAGTATTAACAAATGGAAAAGAGACATTTCAAGCTATTTTAGATGGGTTGAAAAAGGCAAAGCATCATATTCATATGGAATATTATATTGTGCGTGATGATAAAATTGGCACAAAAATTAAGGACATCCTTATCCAAAAAGCAAAAGAGGGTGTGGTCGTTCGATTTTTATATGATGCTGTAGGGAGTTTTAAACTCTCAAACACATATATCGAGGAATTGAACAAGGCCGGTGTTGAAATGGTCCCGTTTTTTCCTGTACGTTTTCCGATTTTAAATGACAAAATTAACTATCGAAATCACCGGAAAATCATTGTTGTTGACGGAAATGAAGGATTTGTTGGTGGTTTAAACATTGGGGACGAGTATCTAGGAGAAAATAAATATTTTGGTTTTTGGCGAGACACTCATTTATATTTACGAGGCGAAGCAGTGCGAAGTTTACAACTTATCTTTTTACAAGATTGGTTTTATATGACGGGGGAAGCTGTATTAACTCCTGATTATTTGCAGGCTGATGTTGTAAAGGAGGAAGAACATGGCGGAGTACAGCTTGTTGCAGGCGGACCTGATAATAAATGGGAAACGATTAAGCATTTATATTTTGCGATGATTGCCTCTGCGCGAAAATCAATTTGGATTGCAACGCCATATTTTATCCCCGATGATGATATTTTATCAGCATTAAAAGTAGCGGCCTTAGCGGGTATTGATGTTCGCTTATTAATGCCGAGTAAACCTGATAAGAGGACTGTATTTTATGCGTCCCGCTCTTATTTTCCAGAATTGTTAGAGGCAGGCGTTAAAATATATGAATATGAAAAAGGGTTTTTACACAGCAAAGTTGTGATTGTTGATTCTGATATAGCGTCAATTGGTACGGCAAATATGGATATGAGAAGTTTTCATTTGAATTTTGAGGTGAATGCTTTTTTATATGATACAAACAGTATTCGCAAACTTGTGACCGATTTTGAAGAGGATTTGCAGGTGTCGAATGAAATTCATGTTGATCGTTTTAATAATCGCCGTCTTGTGATGCGAATTGTAGAATCGACATATCGGTTATTATCTCCTTTACTTTAAAGGCTCATGCGAATGAGTCTTTTTTGTATCCCGCTACTTTAGGGCAGTATATTTAGGCGTTTCCTGGTGGAAAACTGCCCATAAGAGCCCGATTGGTGAGAGCTTTCCTTCAGTAGGGAAAGGCGCCTACTGAAAGGAAGTTTCACTTTATCCCGCTCTAACGGGCAGTATCTTCTAGTGTCTCAAGATGAAAAAACTGCCCGTAAGAACCCGATTGGTTCAACTAACCTTCAGTAGGGAAAGGCGCCTACTGAAAGGAAGTTTCACTTTATCTAGGCAGGAACCCGCCTGTCGTTGTCGAATAGTCCATACGGAAGAAAGGAGTGATTTTATGTTTGTTGCAAAGAGAGAAAATGGAGAAGAAATTCATCTTCTTCATGGATGGAAGGAAAAACAGCTTATGATGTTACGGAAGAATGAGCGCTTTTTCTGCCCCATTTGTCACCTCGAGGTACAGCTGAAATTAGGAAAACAAAAACAGTGGCATTTTGCCCATAAGAAATCACATAGTTGTAAAGTTGAGTTTGAAAATGAATCAGCGTATCACTTGCGGGGGAAAGAGCAGCTATACAGATGGTTTCAGTCACAAGGTTGTTCGGTAAACATAGAGCACTATTTACCAGCGATTCAGCAGCGGCCTGATTTGTTTGTAGCAATTGGGAATCGGCAAATTGCGATTGAATATCAATGCGCAAGTTTATCAGCAGAACAGTTGTTAAAACGAACGGAAGGGTATTGGAAAGAAGGGATTCAAATATTATGGATTTTAGGAGGGAATCAACTCAAACGTCATGGAGCATATTGGCTGTCGCTTTCCTCTTTTCATTCCTGCTGTGTGCAATATCACCCCAATCCATATCTCCTCTATTTTTGTCCCGATGCAAAAGCTTTTTTCAAATGTAATCTTCTTTTACCTTTTTCCTCGTCTATTGTTTTTTCACATGCAATATATTTTCCTCTTCAAATCACTACATTCAAAAATATTCTTACAACATCACCGATTTCCATTGAACGTTTAGAAAAGGAGTGGATGAATAAAAAACAGCGCTTCCGAGCAAATAGCATTCATATGTGGAAGCAGGGTGAGCGCTCTTTTTTAGAGCTTCTTTATGAGAATTGCATATCTCTCTCTTGTTTTCCTGCTGAAATAGGTGTTCCGTTACCATCGCTTTTAGCATTTCGTACGCATTCTTTCATATGGCAAGCTTATATTTTAATTGAGTTATTAGGAAAATTTGCGGTAGGAGAATATTTTTCATTGTATACTGTTTTTCAGTATGTTGAACGGCATTGGGGGATTCGGAGACGCTTGCTGCCATATTTACCAGGGGTATTTTGGAAGCGAGCGGTGAGAGAATATATGCAATTTTTATGTGTAATTGGGGAAATTGAGCAAGTAGATGTATACAAATATCGAAAAATACGTTGTTTTATTATTCCTAAAACAGAAGAAGAAGTGCAGAAATTTGATCGTTTATTTTTAACGGAAGCCCTTAGACTAATGGAAGCAAAGTACAACATGAGTGGAGGGAAAACGGATATAATAGAAAGGTACCCAGAAGGAATTACATAAGAAGAATCGAATTGTACTAGGAGATAGGAATAAGGAGGGCTTACAAATGACTGAACCAAAAACAGTAAAAGCACTGCCAGCGCGTAGTGAAATTGAAGTAGATAATACGTGGCGCTTAGAAGATATTTTCCAAACAGATGCAGAGTGGGAAGCGGAATTTCAGGCGGTGAAAGAACTATTACCAAAGCTGACGGAATTTAAGGGGAAACTTGGAGAATCAGCAAATACATTGTTAGAAGCACTGCAATATGAAGATGAAATATCAATGCGTCTTGGTAAACTGTATACATACGCACATATGCGCTATGACCAAGATACAACAAATTCATCTTATCAAGCATTAAATGACCGTGCGACAAGTTTGTATTCGCAAGTATCAAGTAATATGGCGTACATTGTGCCAGAAATTTTAACAATTGCAGAAGAGACAATGCAATCATTTCTACAAGAAAATAAAGAACTAAAGGTATACGAGCATGCATTAGAAGAAATTACGCGTCAGCGTCCTCACGTATTATCAGAAGCAGAAGAAGCGTTATTAGCGCAAGCTTCTGAGGTTATGAGTGCATCAAGTAATACATTTGGTATTCTAAATAACGCAGACTTGAAATTCCCATCTATTCAAGATGAAAATGGGGAAGAGGTTGAAGTGACGCATGGACGTTATATTCAATTTTTAGAAAGTGATGATCCTCGTGTTCGTCATGATGCGTTCCATGCAGTTTATGAAACGTATGGAAAGTATAAGAATACATTTGCGAGCACATTAAATGGTGCGGTTAAACGAAATAACTTTTATGCGAACGTTCGTAAATATGATTCTGCTCGCCAAGCGGCGCTGAGCAATAATAATATTCCAGAGTCTGTATATGATCAGCTTGTGGAAACAGTAAATGAAAACTTACATTTATTACATCGTTACATTGATATTCGAAAGCGAGCACTCGGATTAGATGAATTGCACATGTATGATTTATACACACCGCTCGTACCAGAAGTGAAAATGAACGTCACATATAAAGAAGCGCAAGATATGCTTTTACAATCATTAGATGTACTTGGAGACGAGTATGTTGAGATTTTAAAAGAAGCGTATGAAAATCGCTGGGTAGATGTATATGAAAATAAAGGGAAGCGAAGCGGTGCTTATTCATCTGGTGCTTATGGAACAAATCCATATGTATTAATGAACTGGCATGACAATGTAAATAATTTATTTACGCTGGCGCACGAGTTTGGCCATTCTGTGCATAGTTACTATACAAGAAAAACGCAGCCTTACGTGTATGGCGATTATTCGATTTTCGTCGCGGAGGTAGCGTCTACATGTAATGAGGCACTTCTCAATGATTATTTATTAAAAACGACAGATGATAAGAAGAAGCGCCTATACTTATTAAATCATTATTTAGAAGGGTTCCGTGGTACGGTATTCCGTCAAACAATGTTTGCTGAGTTTGAACATGTGATCCATCAAAAAGTGCAAGAAGGTCATGCAGTAACGCCAGATATGTTAACGGACATTTACTATGAGCTAAATAAAAAGTATTTTGGCGATAGCTTAGTGATTGATAAAGAAATTGGTTTAGAGTGGTCCCGTATTCCACATTTCTATTACAATTATTATGTATATCAATATGCAACTGGCTTCAGTGCAGCAACTGCTCTATCAAAACAAATTCTAGAAGAAGGTAAGCCAGCTGTAGAACGTTACATTAATGAGTTCTTAAAAGCAGGAAGCTCTGACTATCCAATTGAAGTATTGAAAAAAGCAGGTGTTGATATGACGTCATCAGAGCCTGTCAAGGAAGCAATGCAAGTATTTGAAGAGAAATTAAATGAATTAGAAGCACTTCTATTTGAAGAGAAGTAGAAAGAAACCGAGAGTCGCATGACTCTCGGTTTTTTTTGTTTAAAATCCTTTAAAACGCTTTTGATTATTGAAATAAGATACAGCAAATATAATTGCTCCAAATAAAAGAGGCAGTGATAAAATAAGCGGAAACACTTGTAATAATGAGAGAACGTATAAACAAAAAAACAAAAAAATAATACAGAGGAGTAATAAAAGATAGGATTTTTTCAATGAAAACCCTCCTAAAAAGACTCTTTGTATATTGTATTCTAAAATGAAAACGTTTAGAATGTGACAGAAATGTGAAATTCGACAAAAAAGGTTGTCAATTAACGTCGAATCTTGTAATATAATAAACGTGAACGAATTCACAAACAAACATATACCCCTTTGTTTGAACGTGAAATTTCTCCCATCCCCTTTAATATTTTTATAAGCCGTAAAGAAAACGACCTAGTGTTTACACTAGGTCGTTTTCCTTTGTAATCCATTGCCAATAACGTTCTCGTTTTATATCAATCATGCGTACTTTCCTCTTTAATAACAATTTTTTCATTTCTCGTTCTGCTTCGTTTTCAGAGTAATTATAAATAAAAGCAATTTCTTTTGTTGACATAAACTGAACATGCTCTAGGAATCGTTCTAGAGGAGGAAGCGGCTGCGGCTTGATGTCTTCTTTCACAATTTCTTTTAATACTTGTACGTATACATCGTAATGATAAATACCGCCAATTTTAATTCCTTCTTCGTTTGAATTTGCATGAAAAAACACGAGAGAAGGAATTTCTGTAATGTGCATTTCATTCGTAAATTTTAAATCACATTGAAATGCTTTTGCTGCACTTACAGAATATAAATCTTGTTTGAATTCTTCCGCATCAATTCCACTTTGCATTGCACATGTGAGCAGCGTATCTATGGTTGGTTTCGCTATATTTTCAAGTAAAATAGCCTCTTGTAGTTTTCGTAAAAATTTCGAACCTGCTTTTCGACCTTGTAATTCTGCTGCTTTAATTGCAATTGAAGTGGTATACGGAGTTGATGCGCCGCCGTGCGTATATACTTTTCCGTCACAAGAAAACCCTTGTAAACTTGTTGTTTTCTCCCACACAAATCGAATATTAGCAGGCTTATTCCATTTGTGTGATGGGGAAATAGCCCCTTCTACTTTACCAGTAACGATGTGACGGAGTGAAAAGTATTCTCCATATTCGAGCCATAATTTAATCATTAATGGCTCAATTTCCCAACAATCTTTACAGAGTGGATCAATAAATAAATAGGCTTCTACAGACTTAGGCTCACATTTTGAAGGGGAGCTTGGTACAGTATATTTTGTTTCCTGTTTATCCATTAAGCTTCACCTGTTTCAGGAGTATTAACCATATGCTGTGCAGTTAATGTTAAACGTTCGAATACAAAGTCACGAATCGGTCCATGTACATCAGTATCATCCATCGCTTGCTCCATACATGAGAGCCAGGCTTTTGCCCGCTTTGGTGTAATTTCGAATGGTAGATGACGAGCGCGTAGCATTGGATGACCATGCTCTTCTGTATAAAGACTCGGTCCACCTAAATATTGCGTTAAAAATTGTTTTTGCTTCCTAGCAGTTTCTGTTAAATCGTCTGGGAAGATGGGAGATAAGTCAGGGTGTTTACTGACATAGGAATAAAATGTATCGACTAATTTTGCAATGCCTTGTTCACCGCCAATTGCTTCAAATGGTGTCGTTGGTTGCTTGTTCATCCTTGTAACTCCTTTTTCCATCAAATATATATCTATCCTCGCTATTATTTGTAGTAAGACAAAGAGATAGGCAAGAGATAATGTAAGGCTCAATTTGTGAGAAATTTCTTTAAGTGGCAAGTGTCTCACAAGAGGAAGTTTCACTTTATCCCGCTCTAACGGGCAGTAAATTTGAGTATCTCGCGATGAAAAACTGCCCGTAAGAGCCCGATTGGTTCAACTAACCTTCAGTAGGAAAAGACGCCTACTGAAGGAAGTTTCACTTTATTGTAGCAACGGATTGTTATGAAGCGCAAATAAATAGCTCTCAATCAATCCTTTGCTAGTTTATTGTTCTTTTTGCTCTTTGGCAAGAAAAAAGCGTTGTACTTTATTTTTTGTAGGCCTAATTGGAATATTATGCTCCTTTAAGAAAGAAGAAAATGCTGCTTGTCCAGCCTGCTCATCGCTTACTTCATATTCGATTTCATAATCATCATGCTCGTAATAAAAACTATGATCGAATACGAGTGTACCAACTTCAAATGTTGTTTCTGCTCGTTCTGTTGTTAAGCTTCCCATATATTGTAGTGAAGAAACAGGAATTTGTAGGTTTTCTAATTGCTTAGAAACGGCACCGGTGATTAATGTATTTGTTTCCATCATTCTGTTTGCTTCTTCTTCAGTTAAAGCTTGATGTGTCTCTAACAAGCCGATTTCTGCGGGCTGTTTTAGTGTTAGCGTATATGTATTGTTTTTATAACGAATACGAAGGGCGGCGCCGGCGTTTTTTAATGAAAATGCTGGTGTTTCGAAATAATGATTCACTTGTTTTGCAAATGTTGTAATGGAAAATGCGTGACATAAAGAATGGAATTCCTCTTTTGTAACTATATTTTTAAACTCAATTTCAATTTCTTGTTTCATATGTACGCTCCTTTTATGAAATATCTGTTACTCATTATCGCTTTTTCCTAAATTTCAATCAATGTTTTATTTGTTTCAGTGTATGTTATGTTACAATGAAAGTGTTGATTATGACAGGAAGTATGATTATGGAGGAGTTAAAGTATGCAAAATAAAATCCAAGTTAAGAGCGTAGAAAACAGAGAGAATGCTCTTATTTTTTGTGCGGAAAATACAGAGCTATGTGTAGAAGGATTACAAGCACGCAGCCATGTACTTGTGGATTCAGATAATTTATCATTTTTATATATTTTAGAGAATGAAACAGCCTTTATTTACGTAAGCATCCCGCATACGTGTTGGGAAGAAGTAAAACAGGCAATGAAGAGCGATAAAACGATGTTTGTTCGTATTCAAGACGTTGAAATTGAGTTAGAACAAATGAAAGAAGAATTAGAGTATTTGATTGGAAATATTGAAGGAAATGCAAATTACGGTGAGGAACTCGTAAATGAAGTAGAAAGAGTGTTTCTGTAAAGGGATGCTTTCAGCGAGGTAAAAGAAACTGATTTGTTTTGGTGGTGGTTACATTGGATCGAAATTGGGAAGAATTTTTAGCTCCTTATCATCAAGCAGTAGGAGAATTGAAAGTAAAATTAAAAGGAATGCGTTCTCAGTTTGAAATGTTGGCCGAACATTCGCCGATTGAGTTTGTAACAGGTAGAGTCAAATCTGTTGCAAGTATTATTGATAAAGCAGAAAAACGAAACATTCCGCTTAGTCGTTTGCAAGAAGAGATGCAAGACATTGCGGGGCTTCGGATGATGTGTCAATTTGTTGATGATATTAAGCCGGTTATGGAGTTTTTACGTAAACGTAACGATTTTGAAGTTGTAGAAGAACGCGATTACGTGACGCAAAAGAAAGAAAGTGGATATCGCTCCTATCACGTTGTTATTAGTTATCCTGTGCAAACGATTGGCGGAGAGAAAAAAGTGTTAGTTGAAATTCAAATTCGCACGTTAGCAATGAATTTTTGGGCAACAATCGAGCATTCTTTAAATTATAAATATCGTGGACGCTTTCCAGAAGATATTAAAGTGCGTTTGCAGCGCGCAGCTGAAGCAGCTTACTTATTAGACGAAGAGATGTCTTCGATTCGTCTTGAAATTAAAGAAGCACAAAAGATTTTTTCACGCAAGAAAGAATCGAAGGAAACAGAATAATAAACTAAAGGGTGTTGGGCGATGAAGTTTGCAATTATGTCAAAGGGAGATCAATCATCAAATGCGCTTATGAGTACGATGATAGAGTACTTATGTGATTTTAAATTTACAATGGATGAAAATGAGCCAGATATTGTAATTTCCGTTGGGGGAGATGGAACGCTGCTGCATGCGTTTCATCGCTACCAGGATCGGTTAGATAAAACAGCATTTGTCGGGGTGCATACCGGGCATTTAGGGTTTTATGCAGATTGGTTACCGACAGAAGTTGAGAAGCTTGTCATTGCGATTGCGAAAACGCCTTTTCAAGTTGTTGAATATCCATTATTAGAGGTCATTATTCGTTATATGAATGGGAATAAAGAATCACAATATTTAGCGCTAAATGAAGCAACAGTAAAAAGCAGTGAAGGAACGCTTGTTATGGATGTAGAAATTCGCGGTGAATATTTTGAAACATTCCGCGGCGATGGTCTCTGCATTTCAACACCTTCTGGTAGTACTGCATATAATAAAGCGCTGGGCGGTGCAATTATTCACCCGTCTTTGGAAGCGATTCAAATTACGGAAATGGCGTCTATTAATAATCGTGTTTTCCGTACGGTTGGATCTCCGCTCGTATTACCGAAGCATCATACATGTGTGTTAAGACCAGTTACCGGAATGAACTTGCAAATTACAATTGATCATTTAGCGATGGTGCATCAAGATGTCAAATCGATTCAATACCGAGTGGCAGATCAAAGAGTTCGATTTGTTAGGTTTCGCCCATTCCCATTCTGGAAGCGAGTGCGCGATTCATTTGTCGCGGATCAATAAGGGAAAACTTATAGCAGCGGGTCCTTTTCCCGCTGCTATATCAATATAAGTTGAAAAAGCGACACCTGGGGGGATCGAGAGCGTCTGACCATGCATAGAAGCGGTCAGGACCTCTTAGACTGGCTAATCAGGTTCATACGGGCGTTTTTGCATTGTGAACACACCATTAGAGAGGGTTAGAAGAGAGCTATGCAATTGAGAAGGTTTACGTTAACGTGGTGTATAACAAAAGCTGATGAAGGAATGCTTATTCGAGAATTTTTGAAAGCGAAAGGTATTTCAAAAGCAGCGTTAACTGATATAAAGTTTCATGGCGGTTCGATTGAAGTGAATGAACATCATGTAAATGTGCGTCATGTTTTGCAAGAAGGTGAAAAGTTAGCAGTATGTTTCCCACCTGAGCAAAGAAGTGAAGGGATGCTAAGTGAGAATATCCCTCTTTCAGTTGTGTATGAAGATGATTCGGTCCTTGTTATTAATAAACGGCCTTATATGTCAACAATTCCGTCAAGAGAGCATCCAAGCGGAAGTGTAGCAAATGCTCTTTTGCATTATTATGATCAGCAAAATCTTGCCAGTACCGTACATATCGTTACTAGGCTTGACCGGGATACGTCCGGTTTAATGTTAATTGCCAAAAATCGTTTTATTCACCATTTGTTATCGAAGCAACATCAGCAAAAACAAGTGAAAAGAACATACGAAGCGATTGTTCATGGAATGATAGCAGAGGATAGCGGAATAATTGATGCTCCAATTGCACGAAAAGATGATAGTATTATTGAGCGCATCGTGCGCGGGGATGGACAGCGAGCTGTGACTCATTTTCATGTGAAAAAAAGATGGAAAGATAAAACGCATGTCGCACTTCAATTAGAAACAGGGCGTACGCATCAAATTAGAGTACATATGGCGCATCTTGGTCATGCGTTACTTGGTGATGATTTGTACGGTGGGAAAACGGATGAAATAAAGCGACAAGCACTGCATAGCACAAATTTAACATTTTATCACCCAATATTAGAAAAGCAACTGACATTTCACGCGGAGTTGCCTGAAGATATGAAAAAGCTGATGGAATAGCAATTCCATCAGCTTTTTTTAGTCAATAGAGCGAAATTTCTCAGGTACAAACGGCATCGAAGAAGGTACTGAAACGGTCTCCATTTCTGGATAACGAAGTCCAGTTAATTTCCCGCCAAATACAGATCCAGTATCGATATTCACAGTATGATTGACGAATCGAGGTTCTTGTACAGGTGTATGCCCATATACAATCCAAGCCTCCCCAGTATAATGCTTCGCCCAGTCACGGCGGACAGGAGAGCCGTCAGGGTGCTTTTCACCAGTAATATCTCCATATAAAACGAAAGTTTGCACTTTCTTATCGCTTCTTCCGATATAATCTTGGCGAATACCGGCGTGACAAACAACGAGTTTTCCGTTATCTAGTACGTGATAGAGCGGTGATTGTTCGTAAAGGTCAATAAACTTTTTCTGGATAATCTTTTGATCGCGTGTGTTTAATGCCTCGTATTCTGCAACAGTTGTTTCTAGGCCGTGTGTTACTTGTACCTTCCGCCCAAGAAAGTAACGATATAATTTATTACAATGATTTCCTGGGGCATAATATGCTTCTTTTTTATGTATGACAAGCTCCCATACAATTTCAATCATTCGCAAAGAATGAGGACCGCGATCTGTAATATCGCCTACGAAAGCAAGTTGTCGTTTTTGCGGGTGAACAGGCAATCCGCTATCCCATGTATAACCAAGCCGTTTTGTTAATGATGTAAATTCCTCTAAACAGCCGTGAATATCGCCAATAACATCATATTTCATATGAGATCACCTCCTCTTTTTTGATTAGTATACCGCTAAGAAGGTAAGAAAAAAACCATATCCACTCGGATATGGTTTAATCAAACATAAATTTCTTCGTTCGCGACTGTACGTTCAGAATGAAGCCAATCGCAATCATATAGGTGACTAAGGAGCTACCACCGTAGCTTAAAAGCGGTAATGTAATACCGGTAATAGGAAGTAGTCCAATCGTCATACCGATATTTTGGAATACTTGGAATGTAAACATCCCGATTGTTCCTGCGCATATATAACTGCCGTATGGATCATTACTTTCTAATGAAATGTGAATCATACGATAAATCAGTAGGAAGTATAGTGAAATAACGACGCTTCCTCCTAAAAATCCGAACTTTTCAGCGATATTTGTAAAAATAAAGTCTGTATGAGGTTCAGGGAAGTATACTTGTCCATTTCCCCAGCCTTTGCCGTACAATTCACCTGATCCGGTTGCTAAAAGAGACTGGGTTAACTGATAACCTTGCGTTGGGTATTCATAAGGTGCTAACCAACCGTAGAAACGATCTAATTGGTATTCTTGTAAAATATGTGCTTTAAAGAATGCCGTGTGTGCAAAGTAAATGTACACAAGGAGTGCACCAACTCCAACGACAATGCCAGCTAAACCAAAAATAAAGCGCCAGCGAATCCCAGATACTAAAATCATAGCAGCAAGCATTGCTGAAATTACCATCGTATTTCCTAAATCCGGTTCTTTGGCAATTAATAATAGCGGTGGTAAACTTGCTGCAAATATTTTTCCAAGCAAGAGCAAATCTTCGCGCGGTGTGCGAACCACATATTTTTCATTATGGTCTACGATAAGACGACCAACGACGAGAATTAAAAAGAGTTTCATGATTTCTGAGGGCTGGAAGTTCCCAAGTCCACCAGGTAATGCATACCAAGCTCTTGCTCCTTTAATTTCTAATGAGCCTGGAGCATGAAGCTCAAGCCCAAGAAGAAGAACCATTGCGAATCCGTATAAATACCAACAAATTTGCTTGTAACGATCAAAGTCGATGACCATAACAGCAGCAATCGCAATAACTCCAATGACATACCATTGAATTTGTTTAGCCACGAAGTTAACCTTTTGTAAACTTGGTGGTAAGGACGGTTGTGCACTTGCAATAGCAAAACAACTTACCGTAGCGATTGCTAGTACAATTAGTATTAAAACGTAATCTATTTGATATCGAGAATTTTTATCTTTCACCGTACTGTATTCCTTTCTATTACTCATTGTTATTAAAAAAGACACTATTACCATCTTATCTGATTTTTTGGTGTTTGCAAATATGTTGTTTACATTTAAGGAGGGGAATGTCAGATGGAGGGTTACAAAATAATGGGATTTATGAGGGTGTGTAAACTTTAAAAGATAATTAGTGTATAAAAGAACAAGAAATCTAAGACATATAGGGATTATGTGATGAATAGAATGACATAGACATAATGGATTCATACAAAAAGGGGGGACTACGGTGCCGAGTTCTTTTTATCAAGCAATTCCAGATATATTAGAGCATATTATCGTAGAAGAACCTATGTCGATTTTAGATGTTGGAGCGGGATTTGGAAAGTACGGGTTACTTCTAAGAGAAGCACTGGATGTGCCGTATGAGAGATATCATAAACAGGAATGGCAAGTTGTAATTGATGGGATTGAAGTATTTGCAGATTACAGGAATCCGATTCATGAACATATATATAATCATATGTATTATGATAATATTTTTCGAAAAATAGATGATTTGAAAGAATATGATGTGATTTTACTTGCCGATGTTATACAACATTTTACGAAAGAGGAAGGAATACATTTATTAAAACAATTACTTCATCATACAAATAAAGCGTTAGTTGTCTCAACACCTATCTATCCTTCACATCAACTTGCATATAAAGGAAACTCTTTTGAAATACATAAAAGTAGATGGACAATTATGGATTTTCAAGAGTTTGATTTCGCTTGTAAAGAGTTACCGATAGGCGGAAATGGCTCACAAATTATGAAACTATATCCTAAAAGAACGAGAGAGAATAAAGGAATAGAATTAGATCGGTACATAACAAAGGAGATAGAACATCAAGAAAAGAAGCTCTGTATCACGTATGTACTGCCGCATAAAAATCTTACGGGCGGATTAAAGATGTTAATTAGTCAAATGGAATGGTTGAAAAAAAGAGGTCATACTGTGCAAGGGATTCTTCGTTCTAACAATTCGGATAGCTCCATATTTCATGAGCATATGCAGATTGAAATAGATAAAGAGATTCATATTGCCTGGAATGAATCTTACATTCCGTATGTAAAGGGATCAGATGTAGTTGTCGCAGGTTGGTGGCAGCAAATTGCAGAGCTTCAATATGGGATGTTACCAACTTTATATTGGGAACAAGGCCATGAATGTTTATTTGGAGATATGCCTTTTCCTACGTCCGATGTGACAGCGATTCGAACTCGTATGCATACGAGTTATCGGAGTAATATATTCTTATTTGCTGTATCTGATTTTGTCGCACACGTTTTACGGGAAAAATTTAATCGAAAAGCTCCTGTGATCACCAATGGAATTGATTTGACTACATTTTATCCAACTAAAAAAGAGAAAAACGGAAATACCATTTTAGTTGTCGGTAATCCGTATTTGAAATTTAAAGGAGGAGAGGTCGCAATACAAGTGCTTGAACATGTGCAGCGTAAAGGAGTCTCTTTTCAAGTGAAATGGGTGATGCCGTATTATATGGATTTGAAGTCCTCGTTATTTTCGATTGAATATGTGATGAATCCAGATCGAACCGAGCTCGCGAAACAATTTAGAGAAGCGGATGTATTGTTATTTCCTTCTTACTATGAAGGATTTGGACTGCCGCCGCTAGAAGCAATGGCTTCGGGAACGCCTGTTATTTGTACGAAGTGCGGAGGAGTGGAGATGTATGCAAAACATCTCCACAATGCGTTGCTATATGAACCACGCGATATAGAAGGCTTAGGAAGCGGCATAATTGAGGTACTCACAAATCAAGCGATGAGGAAGAGCTTAATTGATAAAGGATTGGAAACAGCCGGCCAATTTGCTTATGAAGCAAAAATGGAATTGCTAGAAAAATATATACGAAAAGTGGCGTCTTACTCTTATTGATAATGTTTTGCGTGTGAAAAAATGAGTGGAAGGGGAGATTGAACGATATGTTCGGTACATATATCGGGGATGACAAGATGTTAATTAAAATGAGTTATTGCGGCTTTTTAATGATTTCATCTAAAGATCTTAGCTTAATGCCTTCTTTAGTTACGACAGGGGCAATTGAGCCTTTACTCACAAAATTTTTTATTCAGGAAGTGAAACCAGACAATACAATTGTGGATATTGGAGCGAATGTCGGCTATTTTACCGTATTGGCTGGTTACTTAGTTGGAACACATGGAAAAGTTATCGGATATGAGGCAAATCCTACTGTTTATGAAATGCTGCAAGATAATATTGCGATGAATTGGATTACGACACAAACGAAGCTGTATAACAAAGCGGTGTATTCAGAAGAAAAAACGTTAAGTTTTCGTTCTTCGAATAAATTTCACGGTGATTCTTCTACACATTTTAGGCCCGAAAATGAAAATCGTGTAGAGGATTATACAATAATTGATGTAGAGGGCGTTACACTTGATCAGCAATTACGGGATATCCAGCAAATTGATTTATTAAAAATAGATATTGAAGGCGGAGAGTATCACGCCTTTTTAGGAATGATGGAGCTCATTAAACAAAAGAAAATAAAACGAATTGTATTTGAGTGGAATGTCGTTATGCTTGGGGAAGATAAAGATCCGTTTTTTAGACTATTACAAGAAATTCAGGAGAAACATGGTGGTTCATTTCACATCTTAGATCAAGAAGGAAGACCGGTTCAAGTGGCGCTTGAAGCGATCACATATTATGAATTTTATCCGTATGGGCTCATACAGTTTTAGGTATTTCTATATGAAAAATAAAAAATCATTGGAATGAGACAATGATTTTTTATTTTGCCTTCTTGATTATTTATGATATTATGAAAATAGTATCAGGTACTAACAACTACTTTTATTTTAAAAATAGGAGGATAAATATATGGATCTTCTCAATGTAAAAGGAAAAAATATCGTTGTAATGGGTGTTGCGAACCAACGAAGCATCGCTTGGGGAATTGCTCGTTCATTACATACCGCAGGAGCAAACTTAATTTTCACATATGCTGGTGAACGCTTAGAAAAGAATGTACGTGATTTAGCAGAATCATTAGAAGGACAAAAATCACTTGTATTACCATGTGATGTAACAAATGATGAAGATATCGCAAGCTGCTTCCAAACAATTAAGGAAGAGGTTGGTGTTATTCATGGACTGGCTCACTGTATTGCATTCGCAGACCGCGATGATTTAAAAGGTGAGTTCGTTGATACATCTCGTAATGGTTTCTTATTAGCACAAAATATTAGCTCATTCTCTTTAACAGCTGTATCAAAAGCAGCAAAAGAAGTAATGACAGAGGGCGGCAGCATTGTTACATTAACGTACCTTGGCGGCGAACGCGTTGTATCAAACTACAACGTAATGGGCGTTGCAAAAGCATCTTTAGAAGCGAGCGTAAAATATTTAGCAAACGACTTAGGGAAGCATAATATTCGTGTTAACGCTGTTTCAGCAGGACCAATTCGTACATTATCTGCAAAAGGTGTTGGCGACTTCAACAGCATCTTAAAACAAATTGAAGAACGTGCGCCAATGCGTCGTAACGTAACACAAGAAGAAGTAGGAAACACAGCGCTATTCTTATTCAGTGACCTAGCAAGTGGTGTGACTGGCGAGAATATTCATGTGGATTCTGGTTATCATATTTTAGGATAAGGTATATGTTTTTCTGTAAGAAGAAAATAGAAATGATTTTTCGGAAGACAGGATATATATGAACGAACTCCTTAATTCGTATTTTTGGTATGCGAATTAAGGAGTTTTTTATTTATCTAAAATCAATAAAAAACGGTAAGAGTTCTAAGGATAGAACTTTTACCGTTTGAATTCACCTTTTACAAAGAATCCTATCTATATTAGAGTTAGTCAATCGTTATACCTGCGCTTGCAAAGCCTGCGACAGTAGTAAGAAGACTAATACCTTGTGTGTTTGTAGAGACAACTAGTAATATTTTGTCTTGTGCAGATACTGATATAGATTGAGCCTGAATATTAGCAAAGGTATCACCAATAGAAAGTATAGTAAAGGATGGGAGTGCTAAAGGTGTACCTACTGGACTAAAAATATTACTGCTTGCAGGTGCAGTATATATTTGCATTTGAACGTTTGCAGAACTTGGTAATAAGGCTAATGCTGCTGTAGCGCTAAAGAAACCAGATAATGATGTGATTGTTCCAGCACGAGGCATAACGAATGCAAAGTCTAAAACGCTTCCAGGTGCCAAAGTTATTGTTGCACCAGATACATCAACACCAGCAAATGAGCTTCCAAATCCAAGTATAGTGCCGGTATTCGTTCCAACTACAACAGTATTTAACGTAGCAGGTCCTCCTGATGCATAAGGAATTATAGCGCTTGAACCAGTAGGCCCTTGAGATCCGGTAG
>NZ_JBALLY010000024.1:0-5353 GCF_036963045.1 Bacillus sp. JJ864
CTTTTTAGTCTAGCATCAATCTTTAGTACTTAATTTTCCGTTCCTAAGTTCTCTTTGTATTTCCTTAGGTGTATTTCACACCTGCTCTTTTTGCAGCATATAGCCTTCTATTGTCAAAGGAATAGATATTCCCTTAATGTTTAAATATTTTAATCGCTGGTAAATCTCTTGATTTAACCTTCCCTTTTCTCATTCGATTAGACAAGCTGTTTACCGATTTACCATTTTTAAAAAGCCCTTTTATACTATCCTGTGTAAAACGAATATTCTTAGAGTTCTTCATCTATCATTGTAATGATGTCACCGCGAGAGTTGTAGTAGTATAGCGTTTGTTCACCTGTTTTCATGGCTAGACAGACGTTATTGTTTCTACCGTTTCTTATAATGTTTTTATTTTATCTTGCTAATACGTTCATTTGGGACACTTTCTTTAAATTAAAGAGGAAGGACTCTTATTCTAGACTCCTTCCTCTTTGCCATTTTTAAATATTAATACATCTTTTACCTGTTCGTAATAAAGCCCTAAATAAAAATTTCATTATTCCCTAAACACTTATATTCACACACACTAATTTAACTATAATTTTAAACTTTTTTTAATTCCCACAATCCACAAGGATTATAAAAAAGGTCATCTCGTTCATAACAATAATCCTTACAATGAGCCAACCTATACACAGGAGATGTTTGCGTAAAGCTAATTGTCTCTCCATCTTTTAATTTAGGCATTTCAACTAAATTATATAAATTAAAGTCATTTAATAAATCAGATGCTTCTTCTGCATCTATATGAGCAGATATTACAACATCCGGAAGACCAAATGATTGCATACCACATGAATAATAGCTATTCTCATCTCCAACTAACGTCACAAAATGCGAATAAATAGGGAAATATTCTTTGTTATCTGCAATTTCTTTCCATTCTTCTTTAGAATAAGCTACGCCAGTAGTTTCAATTTTTACAGCAATTCCCCCTGCATTAAGGAGCCCCATTCCAACATCAATAACTTCTTTTACAGTATGAATATTCCTTATTTTAACAATAACATATACTGTATATATGTGGTTACTTATCTTACCAAGAATATCCTCCCCAAAGCGTTCACCACCTGCATATAAAAATGCTTCTGCTAGAGACGGATCATGTTCGTAAATATCTACCTCGAAGCCAATATCTCTCTTGGCATTATGTATAATGTTACCTGCTAGAAGATACCCTCCACTTTTTCTTACTACTTCTTGCACTAATTTTGCTCTATCATTCCAAAGGCCAGGTATTCCAATTATAATTTGAGGTTCTGCCATTTTTTAAAACTCCTTCATTAAATTCAAATTAATAAAAGTTTTCTGTATGATCAACAAAGTCATCCAGTTCATAACATCGCGCCTTCAACTTCCCTGTATCCTTAAATGTTGCTATAACCTGAATTACCTCTGTGCGACTAGGAAAATTATTAATTTTAATTTATTCATCTGGATATCCTAAACTTATATTAACTTGTTGCTTAAAAAAATTCATTGAACCAATTGTATTTATAACAACAACCATGTGTCGTTTTTCTAAACTGAGCTACTCTAAAATATCTTTCCATTTTGATTAGGTGAACAAATAATCCCACTCATTATAAGGAAGCTTCACACATTCTTTTGTCTATTGAATTACTTCATTATAAACGGAAATACTTTGAATGACTATTCACTTCTACACCATCAAAATTTTACGTTTATATACAATTTAATATAAATGACAAACCAACATTTATATTTATTTACATTTTATTTTCCTGTGTTTATAAAAATTTATGAACTCTGAGTTAACGTTTGTAGAATTAAACATTTTTTACATAACAAAAAATATATATAACTTTCTCCAATCTGAAAACTTATCCCTCCAGTAAGATTCCCTTCATTACCATAATCCTCCCCTGCTATCATAACCACATATTGCATATCTTTCTGACAACATGGACATTTTGAATCTATTGGCTCTTCTACATTCAAAGGAGACCCAAGTATTCTACAAATATAATCGGTACCTATAGATTCAAAAGCTTGTTCATACTGGTTTTCATCACAAGGAACATCATATGGTTCCATATCTACTAATTTCATACTACTTTTAGGTAAAGGAACAGAAATTTTATCTATTTCCTCGTATCTCCAATCAAATACTTCATTTTGACTAATAATACTTATACGACGTTTCTCAATGTCTAGTTTAAAATTTTGCATTTCCTCATATAAAGAACAATTTAAGCAAGAAACAAGAGGTAATTCTAGTAATTTCCCTTCTCTTACATCATGCAACTTAGGGTCTGTTAAATCAAAAGTAAATATCTGATGTACAGGTTCATTACATTGTGGACATATAGGGACGTTCCAAGTTTGTCCACCAAAGTAATGATCATATTTATCTTTACCATATATCACCCTAAAACCTAAGTTTTTCATAAACCTAACACCTACTTTACAAAATATTTTTGCTAAGAATTTTACTACTGATTCTTATTTTCCAAGTATTTTTTCACATAAGATGAATAATAGTATTTCACAAAATATTATTTGTGAAATACTATTATAATTAAAAATTTATTTTTTAGGATATAATTTTTGTCCGTATCTTACAGCTTGCTTCAAACCATAATTGTATTTTTTGCCAAATTTACGTTTAATATCCCATACATCTCTTGCCAATCTTTGTCTAGCGTTTAATCCTTTATCTATCCGCATAGTAGCTTTTCCTTTACCACCAAAGGTTCTTGTTAGCTTATGATCTGCTTTTGTCATAAGTAATGCTGGTCCCTTACCTCTACTTATACCTATGGTCTTATTGTATGCATTCTGAGGCATATGATGTCCTACATACCTTGTACCTTTTAATTTATTTACACTATTAAAACTGCCTCCTCCAATTGCTCTTGTAATCTTTCCAGCAAATTTGAGTCTGCCACCGCCGACAAATCCTAAAGCAGCCCTTCTTAATTTA
The DNA here is from genome assembly GCF_036963045.1 of Bacillus sp. JJ864. Lineage (NCBI taxonomy): Bacteria > Bacillati > Bacillota > Bacilli > Caryophanales > Bacillaceae > Bacillus > Bacillus sp. JJ864. Next base: position 2,990 of record NZ_JBALLY010000024.1, read on the forward strand.
TGTATACTTTTGTGATTTGAACCATAAAACTGCCTCAGTTTGAACCATTTTGTAAATCAGCCTCTTTTTTAGCATCCTTATGGAAACCTGCACACATTTGGCAACGTAAAATCCAAGGAAAGAGCGTTCCATAAAGCTTTTTATGTCTCTGTTTCACGGGTCGAAGGTTATAGTAAAAAAATGGATGTTTACTACCTCTGTTAAAGTGTCTTTGTTTTTCTTTTCATAAAGGAGAGAAGAAAAACAAAAAATTCAAAATACATTTCTACGACACTAGTGATCTAAAATATTAACTTAAATAAAAAAGAGTACCCATTATTTGAAACCACTGAAAATGTCTACTTCATAAGAAAAAGAATTCCATCACCTACTATATAGAGACGATGGAATTCTTTTTTTCAACATATTGATAAAGTACGTGTTATTTTTGCAAAGCAATCACTTTTTCAGTGGCCTCCATTATTTTGGGCACTCTTATCGAAAGGATATCTCACAAAAATATTAAATTATGCTTCTTATTTTATAATATCAATTCCTTCGATTCCTATATGTTTCAGTCGCGATATAGTAGGTATTTTCATTTTGATATTAGAATGAAGTATGACATGAAATGGACTCGGTATCGTAATAAATTCTCCATACTCCCTACCTCGTGACCATTCTTCACAACAATCATATAAAATATCCATTAATATTCTAAGATCCTTATCCTCTTTAACAAGCACCTGATCTATATCGCTAATAAACAATACGTATCCTTGGGCACTAAGCCAACTTAAATCATTAATGCATTCATCAAAAGCACTCCAGTTCCTACCGAAATAATCTGGAAATTCCATTTTAAAAGAAAATTCATTAAACAAACTTTCTGCATCCATACACTTTTTTCCATCTATTAATATATATTTAAACGTATCTTTTAAATTTTTTTTTGCTAATTCATAAATTTCATCTGCAATTACTAAATGAACAAATGGTTCATTTAGTGCTGTGATTTTCCGTTCTATCTTCATCATCTAATCACCCTTTTCTTTCGAGGCATTTTAACAAAAGTTTTATAGTGATCCTTCGTATAATATGACTTTCCATTTTTACCCATAACTAATCTTTGCGCTCCCCTATTTTTACCTTTAATATAAGGATTTATGTCGTATTCTCGATAAGTTGTATTTCTTGGTAAAACTTGTCCTCTTCCCCGACCATCATTTTTAAACTTCCTACCCCCAACATAGCCACTTGGAGCGCGTCCATTATTTTGTTTTATCTGTTTATGCACTTGATAGGCCTTTTTAGGGATTTTAGTTAAAGTTCTTCCACTTTTCAGTGCACCTTTAGCTAACTTAAACTTCCCACCACCTATCGCACTATATGCAGCCTTACGTACAATCATCTTTGCACTTGCACCAGATTTATAAGCTTTATACCCATCATATACCGCAAAACCGCCATTAATAACCAGCCATACCCAATGCCCATCCGGATCCACATGCATAACTGGATTATTGTCTGCATACGTATATCCATTCTGCGTAATCGGATCATCCTCATCACCCGGATCCGGATCCACTGACAAGAACACTCCATGAGCTGGATTGTAATATCTCGCTATCAGATAATATATCCCAATCTCTTTATCATGCATATATCCCGCATATCCAAATGGATTCTCTGCCGCGATACCTTTTGCGTCACTCTTTAGGACATTGCCCCATGCATCGTATTCGTAGTTTGCTACTACTTGTCCGTTTTCATCTGTCATCGCGATGACGTCACCGCGTGGGTTGTAGTGGTAGTATGCCGTTTGGCCTTGGGATTTCATCGCAAGGCGGATGCCGTCTACAGAATACACATATTGACGGAGGACGTTGTTGCTTGCATCTGTTTCGTATAATGGATTAATGCTGTCGCCGTCGTAGTGATAACGAGTTGTTTTTCCATCTACTGTTTTTTCGATGCGGCGGCCGTCGTCATCGTATTTATATGTCGCAGATGGTGTGCTTTCACCTTGTTTTGTGATGGCTACAAGTTGGTCTGCTTCATTCCATGTATATTTGTATTTGCCATCGGATGTACGGTTTCCGTTGGCGTCATACGTTAAGGATTCGTTGCCAAATTTCGTTAACTGGTTACCTTCGTTAAATACGGCTGTTGTAGAAACGGCTGATTTTCCTGCTTCTGTTACTTTTACGTTTGTGCGGTTACCAAAGCTGTCATAGCTGTATTCTTTCATTGTACCATTTGGCAATGTTTCTTTTGTTAGTTGATGAATAGAATCATATGCATACGTTGTTTTTTCTGTTTTGTCACCGTTTTTTCGTTCGATTGCGGTACGGTTGCTTGTTGCATCATACGTATACGATTCTT
>NZ_JBALLY010000025.1:0-3133 GCF_036963045.1 Bacillus sp. JJ864
TTCAAAACTAGATAACATTCATGTAGTATGCATATTGGATTTAATCCAGCTCCAGCGACTAGAATTTCCGGTCGTTTCGCACCTTCCTGTGAGGCAAATAACGCCTCTACGTCAGGAGCTCCAACGCCCTGCAATTCTGAGCGAGTCGCTTACGCTTTTTGTTTGGTTAAGTCCTCGATCTATTAGTATTCGTCAGCTCCACGTGTCACCACGCTTCCACCTCGAACCTATCAACCTGATCATCTTTCAGGGATCTTACTAGCTTAACGCTATGGGAAATCTCATCTTGAGGGGGGCTTCATGCTTAGATGCTTTCAGCACTTATCCCTTCCGCACATAGCTACCCAGCTATGCCCTTGGCAGAACAACTGGTACACCAGCGGTGCGTCCATCCCGGTCCTCTCGTACTAAGGACAGCTCCTCTCAAATTTCCTACGCCCACGACGGATAGGGACCGAACTGTCTCACGACGTTCTGAACCCAGCTCGCGTACCGCTTTAATGGGCGAACAGCCCAACCCTTGGGACCGACTACAGCCCCAGGATGCGATGAGCCGACATCGAGGTGCCAAACCTCCCCGTCGATGTGGACTCTTGGGGGAGATAAGCCTGTTATCCCCGGGGTAGCTTTTATCCGTTGAGCGATGGCCCTTCCATGCGGAACCACCGGATCACTAAGCCCGACTTTCGTCCCTGCTCGACTTGTAGGTCTCGCAGTCAAGCTCCCTTATGCCTTTGCACTCTACGAATGATTTCCAACCATTCTGAGGGAACCTTTGGGCGCCTCCGTTACTTTTTAGGAGGCGACCGCCCCAGTCAAACTGCCCACCTGACACTGTCTCCCGGGTCGATAAGACCCGTAGGTTAGAATTTCAATACAGCCAGGGCGGTATCCCACCAGCGCCTCCACCGAAGCTAGCGCTCCGGCTTCAAAGGCTCCCGCCTATCCTGTACAAGCTGTACCAAAATTCAATATCAGGCTACAGTAAAGCTCCACGGGGTCTTTCCGTCCTGTCGCGGGTAACCTGCATCTTCACAGGTACTATAATTTCACCGAGTCTCTGGTTGAGACAGTGCCCAAATCGTTACACCTTTCGTGCGGGTCGGAACTTACCCGACAAGGAATTTCGCTACCTTAGGACCGTTATAGTTACGGCCGCCGTTTACTGGGGCTTCAGTTCAGAGCTTCGCTTGCGCTAACCCCTCTCCTTAACCTTCCAGCACCGGGCAGGTGTCAGCCCCTATACTTCGCCTTACGGCTTCGCAGAGACCTGTGTTTTTGCTAAACAGTCGCTTGGGCCTATTCACTGCGGCTTTCCGTTAAGAAAGCACCCCTTCTCCCGAAGTTACGGGGTCATTTTGCCGAGTTCCTTAACCAGAGTTCTCTCGCACACCTTAGGATTCTCTCCTCGCCTACCTGTGTCGGTTTGCGGTACAGGCACCTTTTATCTCGCTAGAAGCTTTTCTTGGCAGCGGGGAATCAAAGACTTCGCTCCATAAGGAGCTTCCCCATCACAGCTCAGCCTTCGCGGTAAGCGGATTTGCCTACTTACCAGCCTAACTGCTTGGACGTGCACAACCAATCGCACGCTTCTTCTATCCTTCTGCGTCCCTCCATTGCTCAAACGATAAAGAGGTGGTACAGGAATATCAACCTGTTGTCCATCGCCTACGCCTGTCGGCCTCGGCTTAGGTCCTGACTAACCCTGAGCGGACGAGCCTTCCTCAGGAAACCTTAGGCATTCGGTGGACGGGATTCTCACCCGTCTTTCGCTACTCATACCGGCATTCTCACTTCTAAGCGCTCCACCAGTCCTTACGATCTGACTTCACAGCACTTAGAACGCTCCCCTACCACTGATACCATAGGTATCAATCCGCAGCTTCGGTGGTGTATTTAGCCCCGGTACATTTTCGGCGCAGAGTCACTCGACTAGTGAGCTATTACGCACTCTTTAAATGGTGGCTGCTTCTAAGCCAACATCCTAGTTGTCTAAGCAACTCCACATCCTTTTCCACTTAATACACACTTTGGGACCTTAGCTGGCGGTCTGGGCTGTTTCCCTTTTGACTACGGATCTTATCACTCGCAGTCTGACTCCCAAGGATAAGTCATTGGCATTCGGAGTTTGACTGAATTCGGTAATCCGATGAGGACCCCTAGTTCAATCAGTGCTCTACCTCCAAGACTCTCACACTTGAGGCTAGCCCTAAAGCTATTTCGGGGAGAACCAGCTATCTCCAGGTTCGATTGGAATTTCTCCGCTACCCACACCTCATCCCCGCACTTTTCAACGTGCGTGGGTTCGGGCCTCCATTCAGTGTTACCTGAACTTCACCCTGGACATGGGTAGATCACCTGGTTTCGGGTCTACGACCACGTACTAAACGCCCTATTCAGACTCGCTTTCGCTACGGCTCCGCCTCTTCAGCTTAACCTCGCACGGGATCGTAACTCGCCGGTTCATTCTACAAAAGGCACGCCATCACCCGTTAACGGGCTCTGACTATTTGTAGGCACACGGTTTCAGGATCTCTTTCACTCCCCTTCCGGGGTGCTTTTCACCTTTCCCTCACGGTACTGGTTCACTATCGATCACTAGGTAGTATTTAGCCTTGGGAGATGGTCCTCCCGGATTCCGACGGAATTTCACGTGTTCCGCCGTACTCAGGATACATTCAAGAGGGAACGAAGTTTCAACTACAGGGTTGTTACCTTCTATGACGAGCCTTTCCAGGCTGCTTCGTCTACCTCGTTCCTTTGTAACTCCGTATAGAATGTCCTACAACCCCAAGAGGCAAGCCTCTTGGTTTGGGCTAGATTCCGTTTCGCTCGCCGCTACTCAGGAAATCGCATTTGCTTTCTCTTCCTCCAGGTACTTAGATGTTTCAGTTCCCTGGGTCTGTCTTCTTTACCCTATGTATTCAGATAAAGATACCATACCATTACGTATGGTGGGTTTCCCCATTCGGAAATCTCCGGATCAAAGCTTACTTACAGCTCCCCGAAGCATATCGGTGTTAGTCCCGTCCTTCATCGACTCCTAGTGTCAAGGCATCCACCGTGCGCCCTTTCTAACTTAACCAAAATTAAAAAAATATGAGCTACACTGTTATCTAGTTTTCAAAGAACA
>NZ_JBALLY010000026.1:0-1802 GCF_036963045.1 Bacillus sp. JJ864
AGATTAAAGTCAGGAGGATAGAGAACTGTGGAAGCTATTGAAATGGACGATTTATTATAACCCCCCCTATCAAAAATAAAAGACAAGCATGCTTTGGGAGATAGGGGAGAGGGAGGCAAGTGTGCACCTCGGAAAGATTTTAAAAAAATAAAGGGGGGTGTTTGATACAAAAATGCCAATAAGGGTGTTGAAAACCTTGCTATATCAACAATTTAGAGCATATAACCTTCAGTTTTTAAGGCGAAAAATAGGGTGTTTTTATAGGATTAATACGTGAAAAAGTGGGGATGTTATACCTTTGTTTTGTCGATAATTGTCGAAATGGTATTGAGAGGAGGTGTGGAAAATGACTAGACGTTATGAAACTGCATCTATGGTTGGAAGAGAAGAAAGGGCCAAAGCAGAACTTGGAAAAGAAGTGCAGCTAAGAACTAGTATTTTGAAACAGATAGATGCTGCATTGAAAAAAATAAATGTCTCACAAAAAAGACAGCGGATGTGATGTAAATGGAAATACGTTGTTCGGTTAGTGAACTTAAATTAACGACACGTAGTGATAATAAGGAAAAAATAATCAGTGGTTATGCTGTCAAGTGGGATAAATGGTCGAATAAGATACTTGGAAGTAGGAAGCAATTTTATGAGAAGGTAAAAAAGGGAGCATTTAAAAAGTCCCTGAGAGAAAAGGATCAAATTGCATTATTTAATCACAATAAAAAGGATTTTTTAGGAAAGATTCAAGATGGTAGCTTAACTTTGGAAGAAGATAGCGTAGGGCTAAGTTTCAAGTTAATACTTCCTGATAATGATCTAGGGAAAAAAGTATATCAAGAAGTGACTAACGGTAAATTATCACATGTTTCTTTTACCTTTGTAGATGAAAATTCAAATTGGGAAACTAAAGGTGGAGATGAATATAGAACTATTTTAAAGGCGCGTTTACGTGAAATTAGTCCGGTATATAGTCCGGCATATCCTGATACCACAGTTGTAGAAGGGGATAAACGACAGCATTTGTTCTTGAAAGGGCAAATTGATCAGTCCTTGTTTGAGATTGAAAGAATAGAATTACTTGATGAGATTAATAGGACTTTGAAAAAATTCAAATAACAATTAAAAACAAAATATAAGGAGAATTATAATATGACTACAACAATGAAAAATAAAAAAGAAATTCGTTCAGCATTTACAAACTACTTACTAGGAAATACTTCTGAAATGGAAGTTCGTACATTAGGCATAGATATTAATAATGGAAAAGCTACAATTCCGAAAAGCATTGCTGAAGAAATTATTGGTTATGTGGAACAAGAAAATTTATTACGTAAATACGGAAAAGTTGTAACGGTTGATGGGAATTTAGGGTATCCGGTGTTAACTGGAGATACAAAAGTTGAAGTTGGAGTTAATAGTACAGAACGTGATGATGAGAATGAAATTGAGGTTAATAATTTAGGGTTAACTGCGGAATTGTTAGCACCTGTAGAATTTGATTCTATCTCAAGGATTAAGAAAAGATTATTAACTTTGACTCCATTGAGTGTAAGTGATTTGGTAATTGACGTAATGAAAAAGGAATATCTAAAAAAAGAAATGGATTATATGTTTAATGGTACAGATACTTTTAACCCTGGATCATTATTAAATAAAGCGAAAGTATTTACACCAACGCAAACCGAACCGGTAGCAATCATTAAAGAATTAAAAAATAAACCTTCTACTAGTGTAGCGAATAAAGCGAGATGGATTGTAAGTAAAGCTGCTCTTGAATATGTTGAAGATTTAAAGTTACCAAATGGAGA
>NZ_JBALLY010000027.1:0-1254 GCF_036963045.1 Bacillus sp. JJ864
CAGGCGTGTTGATTAACCAAAAATAGGCAGACCTATCCCTTGAAAGTCTCGTATTCGTTTGAACACGAGAGCGATAGCACCTTGCCAGTCCACAGGTAAGGTATGATGAAGAAACATACGAGTAAAAGATGCAAATGAACAGTCACGAAAAGCATGGAGTTTTGCTTGTTGAAAGAGCCATTTTAATAACACATAGGCTAATAACGCCGCGTATAATTGGTTGAACACCGCATTTTCTGTTGTTCCGAATAACACTGGGACGTTCAAATGTTGTTTGATCCAACGGAAGAACGTCTCGATATTCCAACGAGTTTTATACATATCAGCAATGAGCTCGGCAGATATATTCATCACGTTTGTCACTACACGCATTTCTCTTCCTTCATCGTCTTGGAAGATGACGACGCGATGTCGTTTCTTCGTACGACTTTGTTCCGTACCGAGTTGGCACGTTATATCCCGAAGAACAGGAGAGTTCGGCTTTGCCAGACGCTGGAGCCCTTTTGGACGATATAACTTCACATTCTCCCGCAGACGGATGACGAATAGCTGACCATCCTTAGCAAATTGATCGAGACGCTTTAATTTTCCATACGCACGGTCTTCTACAAGGATGAACTCAGAATGAGTCAACTGTTCTCCTACTGGACCGTCATGTGCTAATCCAATGGTTTCTACAACTTGAAGTGGCATCTCTGTTGCCGGGGTGTATGACACATGAAGTTTCACCCCAGATCGCTCCCCATGATAGACAGCCCAAGGTAAACGCGTTTTTCCAACTGTCATCGTCGTAGAGTCCACGATAAGTAATGGTTTTGGAAACTTCAGTCCTCGTCTCAATGCACGGTTACATTTGCGAACAATAAGGTGAAACACACGCTTCATAAGAGAGAACGGAACCATACTTGTTTTCTTGGAAAACGTGGAATAATGAACACGAGGAAGCCCATTATCACTAGCAACATCTGCGCCGTGTCGAAAGCTTTTCCACTCTGAAACGGCTGCAGTCACAAGGTACTGAATGAGCGTCTGTACATCTAATGTACGGGCAGTGTCTTCATATCCGATTTCTTGTAGGATAGATTGAATTTCTTCATCTGAAAGTAGACTTTGAAGCAAGCTTAAAAGTGTGATAGACTGTTTCATAGAGAACACCTCTTCTTAAGTTTGTTTGTTTAGTCACTTACATTCTACAAGAAAGGTGTTCTTTTTTGTGTATTTATTTTGGTTTTTTCTGGCTAATCAACACGCCTG
>NZ_JBALLY010000028.1:0-13875 GCF_036963045.1 Bacillus sp. JJ864
ATTTTTTTATTTTTTTAATAAAACTTTCATCTTAATTCTCCATGTACAACAGCTATTTAATTCATAATATTATTTCTCCATTCGAAAAACACCGAATAATTTGATTTTTCTTATTTTTCATTTACTATCCCGTGATAATAGTTTAAAATAATTCATACAGTATTTTATTTAGAAAGGAAATATACATATGTATCACTATGTAACAGACATATAGTAACTGTAATGCATGTCGTGGACCTCCTCTTATATTCAAACTATAAAATATAACTTAGGAGGAATAACCATGAAGGATACTTTTTACCATTTTGTTAAACAAGCTAATCAACCTTTTCAAGGATGGAATTTCTCATTCATTGCAGATACTGGAAGACTAAGTGCAGAACCACTTCCGTGGAGCTATTCATCAATCGTATTACAATATATGCATTGTGTTGATAACATGCTTGATATGGGAACTGGTGGCGGTGAGTTTTTATCTTTACTAACCCCTCTTCCTGCTAGAACTGCAGCAACAGAAGGATATGCTCCCAATATCGCTTTGGCAAAAGCCAAACTAGAACCTTTAGGTGTATCTGTTCATACAATCGAAGATGATACACATTTACCATTTGCAAACGATCAATTTGATTTGATTATTAACAAACATGAATCATATTGCGAAACAGAAGTAAAAAGAATTTTAAAGCCAGACGGTATTTTTATTACTCAACAAGTTGGTGGATTAGATAATTTAGAATTAAACCACCTTCTTCATGCATATACTGAAAGTGAGTACAGTTATTGGGATTTGCAATATGCCTCCTCACAACTGAAACAATCCGGATTTCAAATCCTTAGACAACAAGAATGCTTTCCCAACCAGCGCTTTTACGACATCGGTAGCATTATCTATTATTTAAAAGCAATTTCATGGCAAATTCCTGATTTTTCGGTATCAAAATATGAAGAGCAATTACTTCATATCCATAACCACATTCAACAAAACGGATATATTGAAGTAAAAGCACATCGCTTTTACATTGTAGCTTCTTTTTAATTCATCGCCTCTCCAAGCTAAATCACTCTGCATGGAGAGGCAGTATGCGAGTAAAACCAAAAATGTTACCATCACTTGCAATATTTCTCATTTCATTGTAAAATGAAACCATAGAACACGATATGTAGACAAAACCACTTCACATATTATCAAGCATCAATAGGGATGATATGCGTTCCTTATGGGTTTTTGATAATATGTGAATTTTTATTTTCTTTAGAAATAAGACGGATCATATTACATTTATTTTCTTTATTTTTAGGAGGCAATTACCATGACATTAACAGGTAAAGTAAAATGGTTTAACAGCGAAAAAGGTTTCGGATTCATCGAAGTTGCAGACGGAAGCGACGTATTCGTTCACTTCTCAGCTATTACTGGCGATGGTTTCAAATCTCTTGACGAAGGTCAAGAAGTAAGCTTCGAAGTTGAAGAAGGCAACCGCGGACCTCAAGCTAAAAACGTTGTAAAGCTATAATTTAGACAATAAAAAGGTTGTTAACACGAACGGTTAACAACCTTTTTAATTATATAAACACTTATTTCACATAAAAGGAGTGATCTCATGTATCGTAATAAAAAGAACGACGTTGCAGAAGTAGCACCGGAAGAAATCCCAGTTTGGGAATGTGAGTCAGAGGAGTGCTTAGGGTGGATGCGAAAAAACTTTGCATTTGAAGAACACCCAAAATGTCCTTTATGTGGAAGTGAAATGAAAAGCGGAGAACGTTTATTGCCTCGATTGGGGTAAATTTTTTTGTAAGCACCTTGCAGAATATGCTCTGCAAGGTTTTTTTATACTTTCAAGTTTGACTCCATAACTCCCCCTCTTCAATTTTGGGACTAACCTCTTCTTGATCATAATAAGTTGTTATAGAGTAACATTTTAATCGCTGCGCTTTTCTTCTCATCTCTAATTATTAACTGAACCAATCAAGCACTGTGTCAGCAACTAGCTCCCAACTATATTCTTTTTTTCATAACCTTGAAATAAGAACGTTACTACTTAAAATTGAGAGATAAAAATGGAGTGTGATGTTATGGACCGGATTTGGCTTCCGATAATTGTTACGTTTTTTTCATTTGGCGGGTTGCTATTGGGCGGAATTGTCGGACTTGCAACAAGACGAATAATGGAAGAACAAACATTTCGCTTATACGCTCTTTGCGGGGGTATTCTACTTGGATTGTTACTATTTGAAATCATTCCAGAAACATATTCGAGTTATGAAATAATCGGTCCCATCCTCGGTAGTACCATTGGAATTTTAATGATGCGTTTAATAGATCACTACTGTCATCAGTTTATGATACATAAGAACGATCACCAAACATGGCAAACTTTTTTATTTCTTTCCTTTGCCATTTTTATTCACAATCTACCTAGCGGTTTTGCGTTAGGAACTGCTTTTACAACGCATCATGAATCCACTCTTTCTTTCTTACTAGCCATTATTATTCATCATGTTCCCGAAGGCCTTGCCTTAATTATCTCTTTCCTATTTACGCAGCATAAATATATACCTTTTATCTTAATCATCCTCTTTTTATCAAGCATTCTTGGTTTAAGCACTGCGCTTGGTATGATCATTAACAGTAAAACTATTCATTTACCCGGCTTAATAATGGGAAGCGCCATCGGTTCTTTAGGGTATGTAACAATCCATGAAATGCTTTGGAAAGCAAAACAGAACCTATCATTACTCTCTTTTCTTTCTTGGACTGTTGTTGGGTGTTTACTTATTATCGTTTTCATGCCCTATATAAATCATCATTAAAAGAGATCTTCCCTTACCATTTGTATATTTCACCTTTTTCTCCAAAACATAATAGTATCTCAATATGTAAGGAGGAAATTCCGTGTTTAAAAAATCTGCTGGTGAGGTACTGATTGATTTATTAATTGAATGGGGCGTCGATCACATATATGGCATGCCGGGCGATTCCATTAACTCTATTATCGAACCGCTTCGTAAAGCACAAGATAAAATTAAATTTATTCAAGTGCGTCACGAAGAGGCTGGTGCTTTAGCCGCTGCTTCTTATGCGAAATTAACCGGAAAACTCGGCGTATGTATGGCAATCGCCGGACCAGGTGCCATACATCTACTCAATGGATTATACGATGCTAAATTAGACCAAGCGCCTGTCCTCGCAATAACCGGTCAGATCGAATCAGATTTAATTGGAACTGGGTTTTTTCAAGAAGTAAATTTAGAAAGAATGTTTGATGACGTCGCCGTTTATAACCAACGTATCATGTCAGCGGAACAACTTCCTGCTGTTGTCAATCAAGCAATTCGTATGGCTTATACAAAAAAAGGTGTATCCGTTCTTACCATTCCAGACGACATTCAAAAATTTGAGGTCGATGCCAATGCACGGATTACCACACCTGGTTTTACGATGCCAGAGTTATTCCCAAAGCAGCATGACTTAGAAAAAGCAACTTCTGCATTAAATGAAGCAAAGAAGCCCGTTATTCTAGCAGGAAAAGGTGCAAGAGATGCAAAAGAAGCGTTACTTGCTTTTGCTGAACATATTGGAGCGCCTATTGTATTAACACTTCCAGCAAAAGGAGTAATTCCAGATGAGCATCCACTTTGCATTGGAGGGTTAGGTTTAATTGGGACAAAACCTGCATACGAAGCAATGCAGCACGCTGATACACTAATTATGGTCGGTACCTCTTATCCATTCACTGGTTTCTTGCCAGAAAAGGCCAAAACACTTCATATCGACACAGATCCAGCGCAAATTGGCAAACGTTATCCAACAGATATTGGACTTGCTGGTGATGCTGCTAAAACTTTAAAATGGCTCACACAAAATATTAAAAAGCACACAGATCATTCTTTTTTAGAACACCATCAAGAACTAATGAGAAAATGGGAAGAGAAATTGCACGATCAAGAAAACGAAACCTCCGTTCCCATTAAACCACAAAGTGTGATGCACGCACTGCAGCAAGTTGCACATGATGATGCAATATTATCAGTAGATGTAGGTAATGTAACAGTTTGGACAGCACGCCATTTTCGTATGACAAATCAACGCTTTATTCTATCAAGCTGGTTAGCAACACTTGGTTGTGGTCTTCCTGGAGCAATTGCTGGACAAATTGCTCACCCGAGTAAACAAGTTTTCGCCATTTGCGGTGATGGTGGATTCGGAATGACGATGAACGATTTTGTAACAGCTGTAAAATATAATCTCCCAATCATTGTAGTCGTACTAAATAACCATAAAATCGCTATGATTAAATTTGAACAAGAAGTAATGGGAAATGTTGAGTTTGGGACAGAACTTACGAATCCAAATTTTGCGAAATACGCTGAAATTTGCGGCGGAGTCGGTTACCGCGTTGAAAAACCTGAAGAATTGATGCCTGCTTTCGAACAAGCTGTAAAACAAAACAGACCATGTATTATCGACGTACTCGTTGATGTCAATGAAGCTCCAATGCCTGCAAAAATTACGTTTGCCCAAGCAGCCGGCTATACAAGGCACATGCTGAAAGTACTATTTGAAGAAGGAAAAATTGATTTACCGCCTTTATAAAACCAAAAGGATAAGGCAGTAGGTGTACTTTAATAACCTCTGTCTTATCCTTGATTACCTTAAAAATTCACCATAAATGGCTGATTCCCATCATCTAAACAATGTAAAATGCGCTCTTTGAAATTTTTCCATGTTACCATTTGAAGCGCTTCTTCAATTGAAAAATACCCAACTTCTAAACTTTCACTACTTGTTGTAAATTGTCCTCCAATTGGCTTACCGACGAACAAATGATTACATATACACTGTGAAACATTTTGATACACTCCGCAGTATTTCACGATTTCAATATCAATACCAGTTTCCTCTTTCGCTTCCCGAATGGCACCTATTGGGATCGCTTCTCCTTCTTCCACTTGACCACCGGGAAGCTCCCAGCCTCGCTTTGGACCTTTTAAAAGTAAAATTTCGTTTTTATCGTTTAACACGACTGTTGCAGCACTTACAATATGTTTCGGATAAGGCATACCTACTCCTCCTTTAGACAAATTGCTAACATTCTACATACAATGAATAGGCAGTACAGCCCAAGAACTAACAAGTGTTGTCTGCTTCCCTTCTATATGTAACACTTGCTGAGATGGATTTGCTGTATCGAGTAATTGCGGAAATATTTCTTTCACATACTGCTTATGAGAATCCGCATCTTTCCATAATGACAAAACAATGTAACGATTAGAAGAAAGAGATCTTCCAACAACGCCGCCCATCATCCCTTCTGCTCTCGCCAAACCTGGATTCCAAACCGTTTCTTGCATATGTGAAAATTGCTTTTCACTCTCTTGTTTCACATCACAAATTGCTACTCGTAAAAAAGAACTGTGTGCTAATGCTTCTACAAACGAAGTCTCCGTTATGTCAAATAAAGATTGAAATAATTCTGTTTCACATGATGTATACGTACTCTCTTGGTTGTTATCATTAAAAATCTTATCGTGTGATTCATTCATAAAGCTTTGGTACATTTTCATATTTTCCCATAAACTAACTATACAAGCTTCTGATTCATTCCATCCCCCGATTTGTCCGTAAAAACCATCTAATACCTTCAACTCGCTCCACTGTTCTTGAGCAACTGAAAATAATTCCTTTTTTTCGTCGCTTACTTTACAAATAATAGATTTAATTAACATACAAATTTCCCCCTTAATTCCCGCAAAAGCTTCATTAAAACCCAATACTTTTATTTTAAAGGGATTTGATAGAAATATCAAAATTTTAGAAATAATAGAATTACAAAAAAGAAATACATTTTTTATTACTCACAAAATTATCTTTTATTAAAGCTTATACTATACAATAAAGCATTACTTAAAATACTTACTACACCTATCCAAAATAGCCAATTTGTTGCGGTCAACCAAGAAACGACCATGATAAGTATTGCAGTAGCAATTGATCCACAATAGCCTATTCGGTTTCGTTTCTTGTTACGGTGAAACTTGTCTTTTGCCTGAGAGATAGATTGCTGGACCGTATTCTTTACATAATAGACTTTTTCCTTAATCTTATTTTCAGTATCTTTTGCTTTCTGATAAAAGATATTACTAATATAAACTTTACTCACAATTCCGTCCCTCCATATCGGCGTTTCGAAAACTCTGCCAAGACTTTTTCCTCATGGTTATCTAAGTTTAACTGCATCTGCTCATCAACTTCGAGATTTGCCTTTTCTTCAAAACCATCTTGCTCTTCACCATCGAAGCGATAGAGCTTTTGTAATAATCTCCAAAACGTTTCAATTTCATCAGTTGTGAAATCATGAAACATATCCGCTAAAAAATATGTGGACCTTTCGGAACAAGCAATTAACGCTTTTTTTCCTTCAGGAGTAATCTCAATATTGATCGAACGTTTATCCATTTTACTCGGCTCAGTTTTAACATATCCTTTTTTCACAAGGCCTGTAATTAACTTATTAGCGGTCTGCTTTGTTGTACCTAACTTTTTCGCAATATTAATAAGAGTCGTGCTTTCAATTGGCAAATGTGCAATAGCAATAAGAGCCATGTGTTGCCGGGAAGTTAATACCTCTAAATACTCATCCCCACGGGTTTGCACCTTATTGACAACCGAAAATAAAGTTGCATAACTTTGCTGCATAGCATGCAGTTCTTTCATTAAGAGATTTATATCCATATGTAGCTCCCTTCTATATTAGTCAGCATGTTGACTAATATAGAATACCACCCCACCAAGAAACATGTCAACATGGTGACTAAAAGCGGCTTTACTTATTAAATAAAAAAGTAGCAAAGGTATCTTGTCCCTTGCTACTCAATCAAATGTAAGTTCGATTTCAATAATCTCTGATCGGCTGCCAAGTCTTAACGGTGGTCCCCAAAAACCAAATCCAGAAGAAACAATTGCATGAAATGTATGTCTCTGTACATAACCCCAATCTAATTCATACATTCTTCTTGTAATGATATGATTCGGTGCCATTTGCCCTCTATGTGTATGTCCCGACAGTAATACATCAACACCTGCTGCTTCAGCTTGCTTTAACTCAAATGGCTGATGATCCATTGCGATGACGGGAAGACTTTTATCTACAGTGCTCATTAATTCCTCGAAACTTTTCCGATCTCGGTCCGTCTTATCTCTTCTGCCTACAATATAAAACCAATCTTCAATTTTCACAACTTCATCTAATAAAATATTTACATCAATCTTATTCATTTCTTGCAAAAATTCAGGAATCGCTCCGCCGTAATATTCATGATTACCTAACACCCCATATACGCCAAGCGGGGCATGCATTTGCTTCATCACTTGTCCCATATTCTTTTTTATAAAATACTCTGGATGATCATCAATAATATCTCCAGGTAAAAGTATAATATCCGGTTTCATATGATTTACATGCTGAACCAATCTTTTCAAATGAGACAAGCCAGACAACTTACCGAAATGCATATCTGAAGCCATTGCAATTCGAAGTGCCTTACGGGTACTATCTTTTTCAGGTACATGAATCTCGTATTTTCGAACGATTGGACTATACGCATTAAATGTTCCATAAACAAAAATAAGAACAAAAGTAATGAGAACGATCGTTCCAGTCCAAAAAATAGATTGTTCTTTCGGAAACGATAACCAATTTAAAATAAACACGGCTACATCCGCTATTGGTAAGAGTATGACCGCATATTGGATAACCGCAAACCAATAAGAACCAATTGTTCTAAGTGGTGAAGCATACGTAATCAATCGATCTAGAATATACGCGTATGATAATAGTCCAACTACAATCGCATAATATCCCCAAGATTGAATACCAAAAGTCGTATGAATCCAAACCCAGCCGTTCCAGCCAATGTAAAACATTAACAGCGTATATAGAGCAAATAAAATAAAAATATTTACTGCATTTCTCGTTTTCAAAGTATGCCTCCTCTTTTACAAGTTTTAATCACAAACATTTACATACTACACTCAATATAACAAATTACACTTAATATAACAAATATCCCTTTAAACCGTTAAGAATTTTATTTTGACACAAAAACTTTTATAATTCCACTAATACGCTGCAAAACAAAAAGAGATTAATTCATCATTTTTTACGAATCAATCTCTTTTTTCATTTCATATTTCAACTGGATGGATAAGCAACAGAACTCATATAACGTTCTTTTATAATTTTACGATGATGAAGCTCATGACCAGCAATAATGCATGCCAATGCCCGAACAGTGACTTCAGAGTTATTCGCAATCCCTCTTTGTGACCAAGCTTCTTCATCTAAACTTTTAAGTAAATGCACAGTTGATTGACGAACAACCATTAAGTTCGCAAGAAGATTTTGCATAGATTGCTTATCAAATGCTGCTCTAAGTACATACATATCATCATTATATCCAAGAAGTGACGCCGTCTCGCCTCTCGCTATCGAAAGAAGTCGATATGCCATAATCCGTTCAGTATCCGCAATATGACCGATTACTTCTTTTATGCTCCATTTATTAGGAGCGTACCGAAAAACTCCCTCACGATCAGAAATATCTTTCAATAAGAGGTTTGTCTCTTTCATTTGTTCTTCTAAAATGTGTAAAATATCGCCCTCTGGTAATAAGTTTATATACGTTGAATAATACGGATTATATTCATTTGCTTCCGGTCTCTTTTGCATTTTTACCACCCTTTTTATTTTAGCTTTATCATAAAATATTATCATATTAATCCGAAAAATTAAAATTCTAAAAGAAAAAGTAATTTACCCTATCAATAAGTTGAATAATTGAGTGATTTATATATTGTAAAATTAAAACAGATTCATTGAGTACGTTGGGCATTCTCCGCTTCTAATCTTGAAATTCAATCACTCTACAAAAAACTTTCTCAACCCTTAACCTATAGACGCCTCTACTATCAACTGCTAACATAATAAGTGAGCTCCTAACGAGTTTCATTATCTATCGAAAGGACCTGTTTCGGACGCAGGTCCTTTTTCTTTTTTATCCGATATACATAAAACTACATAAATGGTATAATTCACCTTAAAGATATAGTTAGAAAGTGAGGTAAAAATAATGAAAGTATCATATTGGAGCGGTAAAAAGGTACGATTAAGGGCACCCCGAAAAGAAGATATTCATTTATTTGAAGACTTAGATGATGAAATACTCAAAAACCTCGACTCCATTGCTTTCCCACGCACGAAAGAACATATCGAAGAGTGGATGGCTGACATCTCAAAAGGTTCTTCCCCTAACTGTGATGATTTTTATTGGATTGCCGAAGATCACAATAAAAACATAATCGGGACGATTGACGTCAGTAATTGCGATTCTAAAAACGGGACATTCGATTACGGCATATCTGTATTCCCTTCTCATAGAGGAAAAGGATATGCGAAAGATATGATTATAACGATACTAAAACATTACTTTTTCGAACTTAGATACCAAAAAGCAACTATTCACGTATATTCATTTAATATGGCTTCTATAAACCTTCATCGAAAACTGCAATTTGTTGAGGAAGGTCGCTTAAGAAATATGATTTATACAAATGGAACATTCTATGATGAAATCTATTTTGGAATTACGAAAGACGAATTCCAAGCGTTATATTTTCCTAAATGAAATTTACTTAATCCTATTACTTTTTATGGAGAGATTCAATTTGAATAAGTTAAAAAAATACTCTAAAGTGTATATAATGTTTTTTATTCTTCACGTTATATTTCTTATATTTTCTCCTAATAGAATAGTAGGTAGAACTGCCATTCAAAAAGATGATATAAAATTACACGTATACGCACAAACCACTACGGGAGCGCCTCAAAAAATAAGTAAGAGTGATTTAGCTATATTAAAGGAAAAAATTAAAGACACATACCCTAATGTAAAATCTACGGATATTGAACTTGAAGGTGACACACCATTCCATCATGTTGATGATCGAGCTTATATCGGAGAATTTACTGTATACGGAAAAGTTATAGGTACAACGCTAAATGAAACATCGAGAGAAAATACCGTGGCGGTTTTAAAAGTTTCTTATTGGGACATGCCTATGTTTTGGTACCTATTTCATTATGACTCATACATAACTAAGGTAACGCTATATATATTACTACCAATATTTCTGATTGCATTAGTAATAAGTATTATTTCTTTCATACCTAAAAATAGCTTTGATTAACGTTAAACATTAGCCACCTTACATGTATGATTACCTCTATTTCTCTATCCGTTTTAAAATGAAAACTGTGACTTTCATATTCAATATAATCCACCTGATAGAACGCTGAATAAATCGTTCTATTTATTTGAAGGAAATTACCGTTTTTTGGTATAATGAATAAAGGCATACTGGTTTAAGAAAGGTGATTTTCAATGCTGATTTTTGATGATATAAACACAATAGGAGCCCTTGCTTTTCTATTTTTTATGATTTATCTTGCAACCGACCCAAAAGACGTAGGCTTGCTAATGATTCCAGCTTACTTCGGTGGAATGCTAGTCACTCACTGGCTTGCTGAAAATGGATTCCAAGATACATATATTTATACGATTTGGATTGTAATCTACTCCCTTGTAATAATTTACCTTATCATCGCTTCAATTCGTCTAGGTATAAAAAACGTAGTATACATTAAAGAAAAAATAAGAAAACGTAAAGCTTTAAGGAAATAACGCAAAAAGAAACCGCCCTAACAGGCGGTTTTATTTACGCATATACTAAAGCCACGACCATATCGTCTAATACTTGCTCTTTGAGATGTATAAATGCCGTTATTTCTTCCTTCCAAATACGAAAATCTGTTAGAACCACGTAGCATACGAAGATCTTTTCATCATGTAACTGAAAAATTAGAATTACCTATAATTAGATTTCATGATCTCAGATATACATATGCTACCATGTTTTTATTCAAAAATCTAAACGTGAATATAAAACTTATTTCTGAAATTCGGTCATTCACAAATAAACACGACGCTCGAGACATAAGTTCATGCCGTTCCAGATATGCAAAAATCTGTAGCAGAAAAATTTAAAAAAGTATTTGAAAAAATGTGGCCAGAATTGTGACTACTGATTAATATCAGATGCTTAAATCTATTTCACCACAAACCTCGTCTTACTACATCCATCTTTCTGCTTCATTACTTCCAGTACTGCTGGCATTGCACTCTTCAATTCTTGTACGTGTGAAATTACACCGATAAAGCGACCTGATTTTTGAAGATCAATTAAAGCATCTACTGCTTTCGTTAATGATTCTTCGTCTAATGAACCGAAGCCTTCGTCAATGAACATTGTTTCAATTGAAATACCGCCTTCGTATGATTGGATGATATCAGCCATACCGAGTGCTAGGCAAAGCGATGCGTTAAATTTTTCGCCGCCGGATAATGTTTTCACGTCACGTGTTTGTCCTGTATAAGCATCATATACATCTAATCCTAAACCGCTTTGACGATTTCGTTTTTCGACACGTTCACTTCGTTTTAAGTAAAACTGACCGTTTGATAGTTTACGAAGTCGTTCATTGGCTACTTGAACAATTTGCTCTAAATATTCTATTAAAATGTATCGTTCAAATGAAATGCGGCTTTCGTTGTCACCCTTCATCACTTCATATAAATCAACGAGCTCTTGGAATGCTGTTTCTTCTTCATGTACTTGTTCATCAATGCGTCGAATATTTTCATGCAGATCAGAAATATATTCATTGGCACTGTTCGCACGCTGACGTTGTTCTTTTATAATATCAAGCTGAATTTCTAATTCTTTTAACTGTTCTACTAGCTCTGTTAACTCTGTCCATTCTTTTCCACGGAGCGCCTCTGATAATTCTTCAATTTGTTTCGTTAAAACTTCAAGCGCCCCGTAATACGATTGAATGTGTTGTTGCAAGCTTGTTCGCTCTGCGTCAGATAATTTAGCCTCAGTATATGCTTGCTGACTTGCAAAGCCGCTTGCTTCAAGTTCTTTCATGAAACGTACATACTGTTCTTCTTTTTTCTCTGTTCTTTGTGTAAATTGTTGCTGCGCTTGTTTATATACTTCTTCCACGCGAATTTTTTCATTCGTGCAACGCTGAAATTCATCTTGCGCTCTTTGCCATGCTTCTTGCAGACTGTGAAGTAAAGAAGCTTTCGTTTCATACGCTTGTTGCCACGCTTCTAATGTTTGCATCTCTGCTGGAATTTTTTCTTTGTCATTTTCATACGCTGTTCGCAGTTGAATCAATTCCATTTCAGAGCGATGCAATTTTTCTTCTACTTCACGTTTAGCACCCTGCAATTTATCTAATTGTTCATCTAGCTTTTGCAGCTGCGGTGATAGTTGTTTGCGTTCCTCTTCAGTCGCTTTTAATTCGTTTACTTCTGCAGCTAATTGTTTTCCTTGCTCGATTAATGTTTGATACACATTTCCTAACTCTGATACAGAGTACCCGCGACTCTGCACTTCTTTACATAATTCTTCATATTGCCTTTTATAAAAATTACATTTTTCTTCTATTTGAACAAATTGCTTTTCAGCTTGCACTTTTTGTTCACGAAGGTTATTTAACTGTTCTTCATCAACAGACAATACTTGTTCAGTCGCTTTATTCGGGTGAGCAGTACTGCCGCAAACTGGGCAAGGTTTACCATCATGTAAATGAATCGCTAACTGACCAGCTTGTTCGCTTAACCATGATTTCTCCAAAGTTTCATACGCTTGCTGAGCAGCACTCACCTGTTCGAAGGTAACCTTTCTTTCCTTCTCATACTTTTGCACTTCTTGCCACACTTGGTAAGTATCTTTTAATACTTTTGCATCTTCACGCATACGGCTTAACTGCTCTGCTTTTGTTATATATTGCTCAAGTGCTTGTTCCATCTGTTTTAGCTTACTGGCAAGCTGTTGTTTTTGTGCACTACCGAGTTCTTGCTGCTCCTCTAATTTACTTATCTCACGCTTAAATTGCTCCATTTGTTTTTCTGACGACGCTAATTTTATTTTTTTATCAGCAAATGTTGCAATTACTTCTTTTAATTCTTCTAACATTTGAATGTTTCGCTTCGTATCTTCACGGACCGTTTCATTGTTTTTTTCTTGTTTGTACTGCTGCTCTGCACGTTCATAAGCTAGTACTAGTTGTTCTTGTTTGCCAGCCATTTGCTTCATATATTGCTCAGCTTGCTCTGCGCTTTGCACTGCTTCATCATACCATTGTTCAAATGGTAATAATCGGTTTGCTTGCTCGGCTTGTTTAAATTGTTGTTCTTTCATTTCAATAGAAGAACGTTCCTGCCCTAATGAATCATAACGATTTTGTTTTGTTTGCAAATCTTGTAATCTATCATTCAAAGCTTTCGCTTCATGATAACCTGTTTCAGCTTCTTTTAATTGCTTTAACTGCATGGATTCTTGTTGTTCTAATTGCTTTGCTTGTTTTTCATAAAAATCCATTTCTTGTTGAAGCGCCTCTACTACTTGATGTGTATTCACGTGTTCTTGATTTGCTAATATTTCAAGCTGTGCACCATCTCGCACAGGAAGCTTGAAAACGTTACGAAAGTACAATTCGCGTTCTTTTTGCTTTTCTTGCAGAACATCTTTCCATTCTTTACGCTTTTGATCTAATAACTCTCTCATTAATTTGTATCGATCTGTTTTAAAAATGCGGCGTAAAATTTCCTCTTTATTTTCTGTTTCAGATGTTAACAGTTTACGAAATTCACCTTGTGGGAGCATCACAATTTGACTAAATTGATGTTTACTAAGACCAATTAAATCTTCCACTTTTTTGTTTACATCCGTCACATGGAAGC